>NZ_JBXUOV010000001.1:0-197120 GCF_057196585.1 Micromonospora sp. ATLC20 | reverse complement strand
GGTCTACCGGGCGCTGCGCCGCCGCCCGGCGCCGGCCGTCGCCGACGCGCTGATCAGCGGCGTACGCGACCGGTTCGGCGACCACGAGGCAGCCGCCCTGCTGCCCGCCTGCGGCCCGGAGACGGTACGGGCCCTGCTGCCCGACCTGGAGTACGCGCTGAACCCGGAACGGCTGATGCGGTGGCACTCCGGCGTCGTGCTGGCGCGCACCGGTGAACGGCTGGCCGCAGCCCCACCGGAGTCGCGCCGGCGCATCTGGCCGGAGGTGGCCGGCGCGGTCCTGCGCGGTGATCCGGCCCGGGTGCTGGATCTGCTCGACGAGTACGCGCCGGAGGCGTCACTGCCCGGCCCGCTCGTCGCGTACGGGCGGCTCGCCGCACACGACGCCCGCCGGGTCGTACGCCTGCTCACGTCGCCCGGCCGCGCGACCTGGCTGGCCGGAACCGCGCTGCCCCGGGCGCTGCTGGACCGCCTCGCCGTGCTGCCCACGGACGAGCTGATCCCGCTCGCCGCCCGGCTGCGAGAGCACGACCAGGCGCTCGCCGCGTTGCTGCGCGCGGTGGCGCCGAGCCGCCGCGCCGACCTGTACGACGGTGCGCTGGCCGACACCGACACCTCGGCGCTGCTGCCGGGTACCGAGGTGATGGAGCTGCTGCCCGCGCCGGTCCGGACGCGCGAGGCGGCCCGGGTGCTGGCCCTGCCGTCGGTACGCGAGCACGAGGAGCAGGTGCGGTTCTGGAGCGCGTACCTGCCGTGGCCACAGGCGTCCGAGTCGGCGAGCGCGGCACTGCGCTCGGGCGACGCGGACGAACGGGCGGACGGCTGGCGGTTGCTGGTGGCGGCCGCCAGACGCTCCCGCGACCCGCGGACCGTGGCCCAGGTGATGGTCCGGCTCGGCCGGCTGCGCAACGAGCAGGACCCGGTACGCGCGGCCGCGCTGAGCGCGCTGACCACCGTGGCGCCGCTGCTCACCGCGATGAACGCGGGCGTGCTGACCGAGCTCACCACCGACGCGGTCGACGCGCGGGACACCTCGGCGAGGACCACCGACGCGTTGAGCCGGCTCGCCGTCGACGTCCTCACCCACCACGTGGACGTGCCGGAGCTGGTCGAGTGGGCACTGCTCACCGTCGACGTGGTGAGCAGCGACGCGAACGTGCCGGTGCTGCGCAGGCTCGACACGGTGCTGCGCCACGGCCAGGAGTGGGTGGTGTTCGACCGGCTGCGCGGCCGGATCGAGGCCGGCATGGCGCGCGGCCGGTACGGGCTGCTCTTCGCGCTCACCGACGCGCTCGGCCGGCGGGCCTGGCGGCTGCCGGAGCTACAGGACCTGCTGCGCCGGGCGATCGGGCCGGACACCCTGCCCCCGGTGGCCCGCGCGGCGACCGAGCGCTGGCTCGCCGACCCGCGTACCCGCTCGCGGCGCGTCGCGGAGGTGCTCGACGTGGACGCGTCGGCGGTGGCACTGCACGAGGTGTGGGCTGTCGTCTGCGCGGCCCGCACCGACCTGCTCGACCGGGTGCTGGACCGGCCCCCGCGCGGCCGGTTCGTGGAGCGCGGCCTGCGGTGGGTGCCCGGCACGGCCCCGTACGCCCAGCGGTGGCTCCCCCGTCAGCAGGAGCGCTTCGTGGCGCTTCAGGCGCGCGTCGTCGCCGACTCCGGGCAACGGGTGTGGCGGCGGGCGGAGGCGATCCGGGCCGCCGCCGCGGCCGGTCCGGCCGGACGCGAGCTGGTGCTGCGCCACGTCGACGCGTCCGAGGCGCCGGTCGCCGAGGCGGCGCTCGGCGCGCTGGTCTGGACCGACCGGCCGGACGAGGCGTTCCCGGTGCTGCTGCGGTACGCCGACGGCGACCGGGCACGTGTCGCGCTGTACGCCGCCGGACGGGCCGCCCGGTACGTTCCGCCGGCCCGCCTGACCGACCTGCTGGGCGGGGTGCTGACCGGCGCCGCGAAGGTCACCAGCCGCAAGGAGGCCGCACGGCTGCTGGCCCGCTACGCGCGGGTGGACGCGATGGCGGCGCTCGGCGAGGCGTACGCCGATCCGGGCACGCACCGCGACGTGCGCGCGGCGATCGTCTCCGCCGCCCGGCAGCGGCTGGGACCCGAGGCGACCTGGGCCGTGCTGCGCGCGGCGGTGCACGCCAGCCGGGAGGAGCGGCGCGCGGTGCTCGGCGCGTACCCGTCGGGGATCTCGGAGCGGCACCGCCGCAGCTACGCCGGCCTGGTCGTGGCGGCGTGCCGTGCCGACGACCGGGAGGTCCGCCGCGCCGCGTTCGACGCGCTCGGCGAGTGGTCGCAGTGGCTGACCGGCGTCACCGACCTGGTCGTGGACCGGCTCACCGACCCGGACGAGACGACGCCGAGCATCGGGGTGGCGAACCTGCTGCGAGCCGGTGGGGACGAGGCCTTCCGGGCCGCGCTGGAGCGGCTGGTCCAGCGGGACGCGGCCGACGACGACCCGGGCGGCCCGGTGACCGACCGGCCCGCCCGGCGGCGCGTCGAGTCGCTCGCCGAGGGCGCGGCCCTGTGGTCCGACAGCCGCCCCGCGGGCGCCGACCGTGCCGGGCTGGTCGAGGCCGCGCGGTGGCTCGCCGGCCGGGACGGCTTCCTGGGTACGGCCACCGGCCTGCTCGTCGACCTCGGGCGGCTCGACGACCTGGACGAGGTCGCCGCGCTCTGCGCGGACCGGCCCGTGGTCGCTGTCCGTACCGCGCAACGCGTCGGCGATCGTCTGCTCACGATGCGGCGGCGGCCCGACCCGGCGGCCCTGGCCGGCACCGTCGCCCACCTCGCCGGGCGCGGAGACCTGGCCGGTGGGCTGTTCGCGGTGGCGCTCGTCGCGCACGGGTCGGAGTTCGGCTGGAAGACGCCGTGGCGGGACCTGCTGATCGGGTTGCGCCGCCATCCGGACGCCGACGTGCGGGAGGCGGCGTACACGCTCGACATGAGCTGACGCCCAGGTGGGCCCCTCGGCGGAGCCGGTCACCGGGCTGCCGGCGTGGCCGGGGTCAGGTCGGCGTCGGCGATCACCGCTCGACGAAAGGCGCCACGAGCATGGGGCGGTCAAGCATGTCCGGTGCGAACGACACCCCGGTCACCTTCGCCGCCAGGGCGAACCCTCGTGGCACGGCGTTGGAGGAACCGTCCTCACAGGCGGTGTCCCACGCGGCCTGATCCGGTGGCTCGTCCGGCCCCATGGCGAGCTCACGCGTGAAGTCGGTGAGCCGGTCAGGGTCGGAGCCGTAGCCCTCGTGCGGAACCTCCAGCCGGTAGCCGGTGACGATCGTGCCGTCGATCGCATAGTCGAGGCTGTGCTCGGCATAGTCGTGCCGGGTGACCGCCAGCACCTCGCAGCCCCGCGACAGTTTCGTCAGCACCTCGTGGTCCGTGGTCATCCAGCCGTAGGGTTCGATGACCACGCACCACGTGCCGGCTTGGAAGACGCCCACGTAGCCGCCGCCATCCTCGCCGCGCGTCTCATCGAGGAACTTTCGTGCCTTGTCGTCGAGCCCGCTGAAGTCCGACACCTGGCCGGAGTGCTCCTCACGGCTGAAGCGGTACACCACCTCCGCCGGGTCGAGCCCGTGGAAGAAGGCCACGCTGAAGATGTCACCCAGGGGACCGCCGTCGGAGACGTTGAGCCACTGGAACGGGGCCAAGGGATCGATTGTCGTCATGCGCGACATGATGGCAGGGCCGCAGCCCGGTCAGACCACCGCGCCGGCCGCTGGCAGCGAGGGTCCATCGACGATTGACGCGCAGTCCTGTCCACCCCGACATCCGCTACCACGACCTCGGCCCCACGCTTCTCGATGCGGCCGAAGTCGACCGGCAACATAGCTGTGCAGAGGGTCTAGCTTCCTGCGGCCGGCAATTGCATCCTGTAGATGTTGCGTAGCGCCCCGTTCACGTCGGCCGTTTTCCACCATCGGAACCCCAGCTTTCGGCTGACGTTCTGTGATGGGTGGTTATCCGGGTGGATGATCGCGAGCAGGTCGCCGCTGTACTCCCCGGCAGCTCTGACCAGGAGCGCTTCGGTTGCCTCAGTGGCGTAGCCCTTGCCGCGAGCCGCTGGATCGAGTCGGTAGCCCCACTCCAGCCATCGGCGACCCTCTAGATCGATCCAGTCAACTCCGGTATAGCCGACGACAACCCCGGACGACAGTTCAACGATCGCCTGCTTGGCGAACGAGACCTCCGCGCACAGCGCGATCGTCCGGTCGAACCGCTCGTGGGCCTCGCGAAGTGTCAGGGCGCCGCCAGAGAAAGTCATGAAGCACTCGTCGCAGAAGAGCTCTACGAAACGTGGCCGGTCCGCCTCGACGACATCACGAACCTTGACCCGAGGCATCGTCACGGGACGAAGATCTGTCTGCTGCTCCGGCACGCTGACCAGTATGCCGTTCAAGCCTGCCTCCGACTTCGCCACAGGCCCTACCCGGCGTCGACGGCGGCCAGCACTGTCATCGCCTCGCGTTCCCGGGCGGCCAGGTCGGTGAGGACCGCCGACGCGCGGGTCAGATGGGCCGCGTCGCCGGTGCGCCCGGCGGCCGCGATGTGGTCGGCCACGGCGGTCCACAGCGGGGCGATGTCGGCGTACATCAGATGTGCCCGGCGCAGGTGGGCGTCGCCGGTGACGGTGGCGGCCTCGGCGAGGAAGTCCCGGTACAGGGCGCGGAACAGCGCGCCGCCGGTGCCGCCGCGTTCCATCAGCGTCGCGGCGAGCGGCAGGTCACGGGCCGGGTCGGCGGCGCGGCCCAGCCAGCGGGTCACCCGGGCCGCGGCGGTGGCGATCCCTCGGTGGCCGAGGTTGGCGATCGGCGGGTCGAGGAACGCCCCGGCGTTGGCGCGGACCGCCGCGCGGACGGCGGCGTCCAGGTCCGGCGGGGCGCCGGGCGCGGTGAGCGTGTACGACAGGTGGCGCGCGGTCATCGGCCCACGCGCGGCGCGGGCCCGGGCCAGGCTGTCCAGCGTGGTGGTCACCGCGCCGCCCTGCTGGGCGGTGTCGACCAGGTGGGCGTGCGTGTCGTCGTAGCCGTACATCGCGACTGTGTGCCCGCCGAAGTGGACCCTGGTGGTGAAGTAGTCCAGGTGGTACGAGTCGAGTTGCAGGCCGACCGGCTGACCGGCGTCAAGCGCGTCGGTGACGTTCCGCCACGCCCTGGCCGCCGACGTCGTCTCCCGCACGCGCAGGTCCAGGCCGAGGCGGCCGGCGGCGGCCCGGGTCACCCACAGCGGCTTGGTGCGCCCGCCGAGGAACGGCACGTCCATGCCCTTGGCGTCCCAGTAGACGAAGCCGAGCCCCTCGCCGAGGCCGAACAGCATCGGCTCGGAGAGGTCCAGGCCGGCGTGCCGGGTCAGCACCCCGAGCGTGGTGGTCTCGCAGTGCACCCCGGCGCGAGGTGTCACGTTGTCAAGGATCACGTCGGCTCCTGTTCCGCCGTCACGGCGTTCGGGTCGTGCGTCGCGACGACGGCGCCCGGGTCGTGGCCGGGGGCCGGGGACAGCAGCGGGCGCAGCGGCCCGTCGCCCGGGGTGCCGGACATCCGGCGGGCCACCCCGGCGAGCAGGTCGGCGGCCTGGACGCGCGGGTCGTCGCGCGAGTCGGTCATCACCAGCCCCGCCAGCGGCGACGGGCCGGCCGGGTCGCGCGCGGCCAGTACCGCCTGGAGGCGGCGCAGCCGGTCCTCGGTGAGGGCGCTCTGCTCGTCGTGGATCACCAGCACCCGCCGCCGACCGGCGCTCCAGTGCAGCACGGTCTCGGCCAGCGCCGGCAGCAGCGGCTCCAGCGGTGGCGGGATCGTCCGGTCGCCCGCGTACAACCGGGCCTGCACGGCTGCCACCCGGGCCGGGTCGAGCGCGTCGAGGACCGCGCCGGCCTGCGCGTCGCCGACGTGGCGCCGCAGCGCGTCCCGCGCCGCGAAGAACCGCTCGACGCTCCGGTCGTCCGCCCGGTCCCGCCGCTTGGTGCGCAGCATCTCGACCACTGCCGCGAGGAAGGCCGCCCAGCCGGGCCCGGCCGCCCGCCCGGCCCGGTGCAGCGCCGCCGCCGGTCGCCGGTCACCGGAAAGCCGGGTGCCAGCCGCATACGACGGCTCGGCCAGCAGCAGGTCGACGACGCGGGTGGCGAGGAAGAACTCCTTGTCGACGAGGTGTACGTGCGCCCGGCCGCGCAACGCCGACAGGAACCACTGCACCGCCTCGGCGGCTTCGCGGCGGCGCAGGAACTGCCGCGACTTGACCTCGTCGGGCGAGAACCGGAACCCGGACCGCAGCGTACTGATCAACGCGGCGGCCTCGTCACGGGTCAGGTCGACGCCGGCGTGGACGATCACCGGGGTGGCCGGGTCGAGCAGGTTGGTGCCGGAGAAGCCGGACTCGTCGCAGGCGATCTCCCGCACCGCGCCGGTCAGCGCCTCGCCGGGTGGCAGCCCGCCCTGGAGCGGCAGCCTCGCACCCGTCGACCCGGCCATGCCGACCATGCTCGCCCACCCGGCCCGCGGTGGACCAGCGGTTAACCCGGATCGGGTCGGCGGCGGGCCGTGACGCCTCATTCCACCGGCCGGTAGATCGCCGCCAGGCGCGGCAGGCGGGCGCGCATCTGCTTGTCGTCGTCGAAGTCGAAGTCCTCACCGGCCGGGTCGGCCGGCGCCGGGCCGGGGGGAGCAGCGCGGTCGGCGGCGGCGAGCGCCTCCCAGAACGCGTCGGTGTCGGTGCCGGTCGCCGCGGCGTACGCGTCGCCCGCCGCGCTCAGCACCGCCTCGCACTCGACCGCGTCGTCGTCCGGGTCGACACCGGCGTCGGCGAGGGAGTCGGGATCGGCTACGGCCCGCTCCCAGACCGCCCGCCCCTGCGCGACCAGCCAGCCGCGGAAGTAGTCGAACCCGTCGTCCGAGCAGCCGCCGCGCATCAGGTAGGCGGCCGCCCACAGGTCCCAGCGCCACCCCTCCTCGGTCACGTCGTCGTACGCCTGCTCGAAGCCCACTATCGCCGCCGGACTCAGCACCGACAGCTCCGCGACCAGATGCCGGGCCACCGCGTCGGCTCCCTCGGCGGTGACCGTCTCGCGTCCCGCGGCGCGACGCGCCCGCTCCACGATGTCCCAGAACGTCTCCCGATCCACGGCGCGACCGTACGCCGGCCCACCGACAAGCTGTCAGCGCCCGTGTCAGCGCCGTGTCAGGGCGGTGGCGGTACGGCCGCCCATGGTGGTCGCATGACGAGTTCAGCGATAGCGGTCTCCGGGCTGCGCAAGGCGTACAAGGACCGGGTGGTGCTCGACGGCATCGACCTGGACGTCCCCGCCGGGACGATCTTCTCGCTGCTCGGCCCGAACGGGGCCGGCAAGACGACGACTGTGAACATCCTGACCACGCTGATCCGCGCCGACGCCGGGTCGGTGCGGGTGGCCGGGCACGACGTGGCCACCGAGGCCAAGGCGGTCCGCGCGGCGATCGGCGTGACCGGGCAGTTCGCGGCGGTGGACGAACTGCTCACCGGGCGGGAGAACCTGCAACTGATGGTCGACCTCGGTCCGCGTAACCGCGTGACCGGCAAGCGGGTCGTCGCCGAGCTGTTGGAACGGTTCGACCTGGTCGAGGCCGCCGACAAGCTGGTGTCGACGTACTCCGGGGGCATGCGCCGCAAGCTGGACCTGGCGATGACGCTGGTCGGCGAGCCGCGGATCATCTTCCTGGACGAGCCGACGACCGGGCTGGACCCGCGCAGCCGGCGGACCATGTGGTCGATCATCAGGGAACTGGTGGCCGGCGGCGTGACGGTCTTCCTCACCACCCAGTACCTCGACGAGGCCGACCGCCTCGCCGACCGGATCGCGGTGCTCGACCAGGGCCGGCTGGTCGCCCAGGGCACGCCGGAGGAGCTGAAGCGCCGGATCCCCGGCACGCACGTGCGGTTGCGGTTCGGCACCGGCGCCGAACTGGACGCGGCGGCGCTGGTGCTGCCCGAGGCGGTACGCGACGAGGAGGCGCTGGCGCTGCGCGTGCCCACCGACGGCGGAACCGCCTCGTTGCGCGCCCTGCTCGACCGGCTGGACGCACACGCGATCAGCGCCGGCGACCTGTCCGTCCAGACCCCCGACCTCGATGACGTCTTCCTGGCCCTGACGGGCCGTACCACGGAGGTGGCCGCGAAATGAGCAGGAACCACTCGGTCGTCATGCTGCGCCGCAACCTGACGCACCTGCGCCGTAACCCGACCTCGGTGTTCAACGCGGTGCTGATGCCGATCATCGTGATGCTGATGTTCGTGTACATGCTCGGCGACGCGTTCTCCGTCGGCGTCGACTACGTCGACTACGCGACGCCGGGCCTGATGCTGCTGGCGGTCTGCTACGGCCTCGGCGGCACCGCGACGTCGGTGAACTCCGACATGACCAAGGGCATCATCAACCGGTTCAAGGTCATGCACGTCTCCCGGGGCGCGGTGCTGACCGGCCACGTCGTGGCCACCGTGCTGACGAACGTCCTCGCGGTCGCGGCCCTGGTCGGGGTGGCGTTCCTGCTCGGCTTCCGCCCGGCCGCCGGACCGCTGCACTGGCTCGGTGCGGCCGGCATGGTGGTGCTGCTCAGCGTCGCGGTCAGCTGGTTCACGGTCGCGCTTGGCCTGTTCGCCAAGTCGCCGGAGTCGGCGGGCATGGCCTCCGTGCCGCTGGTCCTGCTGCCGTTCTTCAGCAGCGCGATCGTGCCCGCCGACAAGATGGGGCCGGGACTGCGGCAGATCGCCGAGTACCAGCCGTTCACGCCGATCATCGAGACCCTGCGCGGCCTGCTCGAGGGCGCGCCGTCGGCCGGCGACGTGATCCCCGCGCTCGCCTGGTGCGCCGGCATCGCGGTGGTCGGCTACCTGTGGGCGCGGTCCACGTTCACGAAGCGAGCGTGACCTCGACCAGCCGCTCCCAGCCGGTCTCCCGGCCCTGTGCGACCGCCTCGGCGAACCCCGCGTCGCCGAGGCGGTCGCGCGCCGCCGCCTCGATCCGGGGCACGTCGGGGTGGGTGCGGTCGGGCTGCCCGCGTACCGCGGTGGCGGCGCCGAGCAGCCGCGCCGCCTGGTCCGGCCGGTCCAGCCGCAACGCCAGGTCCGCGACACCGACGAGCACCTGCGCGGTCAGCGGCGCATAGCCACCCTCGCGCGCCGCCCGGCACGCCGCCGCCCGATGGGTACGCGAC
The DNA here is from genome assembly GCF_057196585.1 of Micromonospora sp. ATLC20. NCBI lineage: Bacteria > Bacillati > Actinomycetota > Actinomycetes > Micromonosporales > Micromonosporaceae > Micromonospora > Micromonospora sp. ATLC20. Next base: position 187,932 of record NZ_JBXUOV010000001.1, on the reverse strand, counting down.
AGCTCGGCGTCGTCGGTCAGGTAGCCCAGCAGATCCTGGGTGCCGGCCCGGACACTGGCCAGGTCCGCCTCGTCGCCGAGCAGCGCCGACACCGACCGCATCTGCGCGTACGCCTCGTCCGCGTCACCGTCGTGCCGGGCCAGGTACGCCCGGACCAGCGCCAGTTCGGCCAGGGCGCCCGGCCAGGCGACCCCGGCGGCGAGCCGGTGCGCCTCGGCCAGCGCGGCGGCGCTCGCCGTCCCGTCGCCGCTCAGCCGGTACAGCCAGGCCAGCCGCGCCCGCATCCGGATCACGTCCTCGACGGCGCCGACCTCGGTGACCGCCGTGACCGCCTGCTCGTAGTAGTCGCAGGCGGCGGCGACGTCACCGCGTACGGCGATCAGCTCGGCCAGCTCGCTGAGCGCGAACGAGATCCCGAAGCGTTCGCCCACGGCCCGGAACTCGGCGAGCGCCTGCCGCAGGCACGCCTCCGCCTGCGCCGCCTCGATGCCGAGGATGACCCGCAGCTTGCCCAGGTGCAGCCGGGCCAGCGCGCGTACCCACGGATCCTCGTGGTCCAGCAGCGACTCCCAGGCGGGCAGCAGCGCGTCCGGCTCCCGCAGCATCCGCTCCATCGGCACGACCAGGGCCAGCTCCGGGTGGCTGCCGCGGCCCTCGTCGCTCAACCGGTACGCCTTGTGGATCCACTCCGCCGCGTGCTGCGCGTCGCCCGGCCCGGAACTGAGGAACAGCACCACGAGCCCGTACACCACGGCGCGGATGTCGTCGGGCACCTCGCCCGGCGCCTCGGTGGCCGCGATGATCAGTTCCATGCCCTCGCTGCGGTGGCCGCCGAGCCACCAGTACCAGCCGGCGCCGGCCGCGAGCCGCATCGCCTCGCGCCCCTCATCCGCGGCGAGCGCCCCGCGCATCGCGGCGGTGACGTTGTCGTGCTCGGCTTCGAGCCGCGCGAGCCAGGTGAGCTGGTCGGCGCGGCGCAGCCGCGGCTCGGCCGCCTCGGCCAGCGCGGTGAAGTACGCCAGGTGCGCGTGGCGCGCGAGATCCTCCTCCCCCGCCTCGGCGAGCCGCTGCGCGGCGTACTCCTTGATCGTGCCGAGCATGCGGTAGCGCGGCCCGACGTCGCCGGCGGCGACCAGCAGCGACTTCTCGGTCAGCGTGGTGAGCAGGTCGAGCACGTCGCCCGGCTCGACGGCGCCGCCGGCGCAGACCCGCTCGGCCGCGTCCAAGCCCGCCCCGCCGGAGAACACCGACAGCCGGCGCAGCACCGCGCGTTCGGCGTCGCTGAGCAGTTCCCAGCTCCAGTCGACCATGGCCCGCAGCGTCCGGTGCCGGGGCAGGGCGGTCCGGCTGCCGCCGGTGAGCAGCCGGAACCGGTCGTCGAGCCGGGTGGCGAGCTGGTCGACGGACATGGTGCGCAGCCGCGCCGCGGCCAGCTCGATCGCCAGCGGCATCCCGTCGAGCGCGCGGCAGATCCGCGCCATGGTCGCTGACGTGTGGTCGTCGAACGCCAGGTCGCGGCGGACGGCGGCGGCCCGGTCCCGCAGCAGGCGGACGGCGGGCGACGACTCGACCTCGGCGACCGGGGCGTCGCCGCCGGGCAGGCCCAGCGGCGCGACCGGCCACAACGCCTCCCCGGTGATGCCCAGCGGTTCCCGGCTCGTGGCCAGGATCCGCAGCCGCCTGCACTCGCCGAGCAGCCGGTGCGCCAGCGCCGCCGCCGCCTCGACGACGTGTTCGCAGTTGTCCAGGATCAGCAGCATCGCCCGGTCCCGGATCGCCGCCACCAGCCGGTCGACCGGTTCCGCGCTGCCCGCGTCGCCGAGCAGCGCGTCCCGTAGGCCGAGCCCGGAGATCGTCGCCTGCACGACGTCCCCGTCGGCGCTGATCGCGGCGAACTCGACCAGCCACACCCCGTCCGGCAGGTCGCCCGTCATCCGGCGGCCGGTTTCCGTGGCCAGCCTGGTCTTCCCCGAGCCACCCGGACCGGTGAGCGTGGTGAGCCGGTGCTCGCCCACCAGCGCGCCCACGGCGGCGAGGTCGGCGTCCCGCCCGACGAAGCTGGTCAGCTCGGCGCGCAGGTTGGTCCGGCGGGTGTCCTCCCGGCGGACCGTCTCGCCGCGCAGCAGGGCGACGTGCAGCGCCGACAGCTCCGGCGACGGATCGGCGCCGAGGGCGTCGGCGAGCGCGTCGGCGGTGCGCTGGTAGACCAGCAGCGCCTCGGTGTCCCGGCCGGCCGCGACCAGCGCGCGCATCAGCGACATGGCGAGCCGTTCGCGCACCGGATGGGCCGCCACCAGGTCGGTCAGCTCCGGGATCAGATCGGCTTCCCGGCCGAGCCCGATCTCCGCGTCGTACCGGTCCTCCGTCGCGGTCAGGCGCAGCCGTTCCAGCCGGGTGGCCGCCGCGTCGAGCGCCGGGCTGTCGGGCAGGCCGACGTCGCGAAGCGCGTCGCCACGCCACAGGCCCAGCGCCTCGCGCAGCAGCCGGACCCGCTGCGTCCCGTCCCCGTCGCGTGCCCGGCGGACGAGACGTTCGAACCGTACGGCGTCGACAGCGTCGGGCTCCACGGCGAGCCGGTAGCCGTCGGGCAGCCCGTCGACAGCGCCGACCGGCAGGGCCTTGCGCAGCCGGGACACCAGCCGTTGCAGCGCGTTCGCGGCGTCGGCGGGCGGCTGCTCGCCCCAGATCCAGTCGACGAGCGCCGCCTTCGGGACCACCCGGCCGGGCTGGAGCGCGAGGGCGGCCAGCAGCCCGCGCAGCCGCGCGCCCGGCACGTCGGCCGGGACACCGGCGTCCGTGGTGACCTGGAACGGCCCGAGCAACCCGATCTGCACCCGCCGATCCTGCCACGCCCGGCGACCCGGCCCGGGTCACCGCCCCCGCCGGTCAGGTGGCAGGCGCGGGTGCCGGCGCTACCTGGGCAGGGCACCCATCTCGCACGGGGCACCTCCGGGACACCGATCCTGATAAATTGCGCGCTCCGCACGGGTTCGACGGGGGAATGCGCATGTCCGACACGGGGGCCGGATCCGATCAGGAAGCGACGGGGAACGGGGAACAGCGGGCCGACACCGCCTGGATGCCGCCGGCCGTTTCCGGCCCGCCACCACCACCCGTCACCGGGCCGGGTCACGAGCCGCCCGGCCCGGTTTACGGACCGCCCACAGCGGATCCGCCGTACGGGCCGGCCGCGCCGGCCCCGCCGTACGGGCCGTACCCGCCGCCCGGCCCGCCGTCGTCGCGCCGCAACCGCGGTCTGGTCGTCGCCGTCGCGGCGCTGAGCGTGCTGCTGCTGGTGACGTGCTCGGGCCTGATCGGCGGCGCGTTCCTGCTGGGTTCCTCGCCCCGCGAGACGGCCGAGCGGGAGCCCGCCGCGCCGCCGGTGGCGCCCTGGCGGTCGTCCGGCGCGACGCCCACGCCGGGTGCGACGGCGAGCGTGGAGCCCTCGACGCGCGGACCGCAGCCCAGCGACTTCCCGGCGGCGCAGATCTCCGACCTCAACGACGTGTGCGACGGGGTCCTCTACTTCCCGCAGTCGCCGAAGCGCACCGGCGCGGCGCCGCACCCGGTGGCGCTGCTCGTCGGCACCGACATCGGCACGCGCCGTCACGACCGGGTCTACTACTACGACGAGGGCCTGTCGAAGCGGGTCGAGCGGACCTGGGCGTCGGAGGACCCGAAGGCCGTGCAGATGGTCGCCTGCCTGGATCGCACCAGCACCGGCGCGACGATCCGCAAGTGCCGCTACGACGACCCGAAGCCGGACACGCTGACGCTGCTGAAGGCCACCTACCGCCTGCGGGTGTACGAGGTGGCGACCGGCCGCAGGCTGCTGGACAAGAGCATGGGCGGGGACGACCAGCAGTGCCCCTTCGTGGTCCTGTACGGACCGGACAAGAAGATCTACGCCGAGGTCAGCCACCGGTCGCTGCTCTCGGCGCTGCGCAATCTCGTCAAGCGGTAGGCGGGCGACGCCGGCCGGGGTCCACCCGGGACGACGCGGGGAAACCGGCCGCACGGCCCCTCGCGCGCCGGCCGGGATGTTCGATACCATCGAACATCCCGGCGGAGGTCCCGCCACCTCGACAGGAGGTCCCCGTGCGGCCCATGAACAGTCAGCCGCCGTCGGAGCAGGCCGGCTCCGGTGGCGCCGCGGACGAGAACACGCCCGCCGGCGTCGTCGGCGGCCGGATCCGGCGCTACCGCAAGGAACGCGGGCTGACCCTGCGCGGCCTCGCCTCCCGCTCCGGGCTGTCCATCGGCTTCCTGTCCCAGGTCGAGCGCGGCATCTCCTCCATCGGCCTGACCGCGCTCGGCAGCGTCGCCAAGGCGCTCGACCGGTCGGTGGCCGACTTCTTCGACGCCGGCACGCCGTCGCCGGACAGCACCGTCTCCTCGCTCCCCCGGCACTTCACGCTGACCAGGGCGGAGACGGCCGCGACGCAGTACGTATCCGGGCAGCAGACCTACCGCATGCTCTCCGACCGGGGGCCGGACCTGGTGCTCGAACCGATGCTCGTGCACATCGCGCCGGGCGGGCGCCGGGAGAACGCGTACGGCCACCGGGGCGAGGAGTTCGCCTACGTCATCTCCGGCGAGCTGCTCTACGAGGTCGAGGGCGTCGAGCATCGGCTGTTCCCGGGCGACAGCGTGCACCTGCGCTCGTCGGTGCCGCACCAGCTCTACAACGACACCGACGCGGTGACGACAGTGGTCTCGGTGGTCACGCCCCGCCTGTTCTGACCGGCACGCCGGGCACCACGAATCGCCCTCCGATTTCACGTAGGTGAACACGGAGGGCGATTCGCTGTGTGGCGTCAGCGACCGAGGCGCGCGTCCACGGCGGTCATCGTGTCCTGCCAGACGACCGAGGCCGGGTCGATGACGGTGAAGTGGTCCCCCGGCTGTTCGAGGTAGCGCACGTCGTCGCCGGCGTCGGCCGCCGCCACGGCGTAGCGCCGGTTGGCGTCGACGAGGTCGAGGCTGTCCTCCGTCCCCTGCACGAGCAGTGCGGGCACCCCGGCCGGCAGGCGGAGCATCGGGTCGCTCTCGGCGTACCGGCGCGGTGCCGTCACCGGTGAACCGCCCAGCGCGGCGGCGACAGCGCCGTCGCCGAGGTAGCGCCGCTCGCCCTCGGTGAGGTCGAGCACCCCGGCCAGCGACACCGCGAGCGCGACACGCGGCCCGCCCGGACGCGCGGCCAGGTCCGCCGCGGCACGCAACGCGAGCTGCCCGCCGGCCGAGTGTCCCAGCACGACGATCCGGTCCAGGTCGACCAGCCCGTCGCGGGCCGGTTCCCGCAGCGCGCGCAGGCCCGCCTCGACGTCCTGCGTGGTCGCGTCCCAGCCGTGCCGGTCCGGGCGCCGGTACTCCAGGTTCCAGGACGCGTACCCGCGCCGGGCCAGGTCGGCGGCGAGCGCGTCCATCAGGTCCGCGCCCCAGATGGACCGCCAGAACCCGCCGTGCAGCAGCACCGCGACCGGCGCCGGCCCGGCGTCCGGGGTGGACGGCAGCCGCAGGTCGCCCCACTGGTCCGGGTCCGGGCCGTAGGCGATCCGGGTGGCCGGCGCGCGGAGGCGGTGCACGGCGTGCCGGATCGCCCAGGCCAGGCCCCACAGTCCCCGTCCGGCCAGGTGGACCGCGCCGGGCACCGGCGACTCGACGGTCAGGTCGTACCAGACCACGCCGGACGGCTGCGCGCCGATGAGGGCACGGGCCGCCGGTGTGGGGCCGGGCAGCGCCACCACCGGCTGGTCCGTCGCGGCGAGCAGCGAGCGCAGCTCGTCGGCCGAGCCGGCGGTGACCACCTGACCGGCGACGTCCAGTTCGGCGCAGGTGGCGTCGGCCAGCGACGCCAGCAGGGCCGGGTCGGCCACCAGGCCGGGGCCGACCACCACGGTGAGCCGCACCTGGCTCACCTCCGCAGCAACGGCAGGACGGCCGAGCCGAGCAGGTCCACGCCGCGCTCGTCGGTGAGGCCGTGCGGCGTACCGAACTCGACCCGGCGCACGCCCGCGTCGATGAGCGCCTGGGCCTGCGCGGCGACCTGCTCCGGCGTGCCGGAGAAGGCGAACCGGTCGAGCACGTCGTCCGGGATCAGCCGGCCCGCCGCCTCGTCCTCGCCCGCGTCGACCAGGTCACCGACGCGCTTGACCAGGTCGTCCGGCATCTCGACGGTCGGGTCCAGCTCGGCCACCACCGCCAGGTACATGGCGACCTCGGTGCGGGCCTTGGCGCGGGCCGCCTCGCCGTCGGTGTCGACGACCGTCACGGCGCCGAGCACGATGCCGACGTCCGCGACGTCGCGTCCGGCCTTCTCCGCGCCGGTCCGCAGCCGTTCACGGATCACCGGGACCATGTCCGGGTTGGCGCTGCCGCCCACCTTGATCTCGTCGGCGATCCGCCCGGCCAGCGCCGCGCCCTGCGGGCCCCACGCGCCGAGCAGCAGCGGCGGGTCGGGCCGCTGCACGTCGTAGCGCAGCGCGGTGCCGGGGGCGAGCGAGAAGACCTTTCCGGTGAAGCCGCCGCGGTCGCCGCGCAGCAGGCGGTAGACGACCTGGACGGCTTCCTCGAGGGTGGTCAGCGGCCGCGGCTGCGGCAGGCCGACAGCGCCCAGCCAGGTCCCTCGGGCCAGACCCAGGTAGGCCCGCCCGTGCGAGGCCAGGTCCAGGGCGGCGATCTGACCGGCGATCTCGTACGGCGCCATCGAGTACGGGTTCAGGCAGGCCGCGCCGAGGCGTACCCGTTCGGTCGCCTGTGCCATCTCCAGCAGCGGGAAGATCGGCGGCTGGTACATCAGGTCGCCGAAGACGGTGAGCACGTCGAAGCCGTGCGCCTCGGCGGCGCGGGCCAGCCGGGCGTAGGCGCCGGCCGGCTTGTCGCTCTGCAGGCCGAGCCCGATCTCGACGGTCATGTCAGGTCCGCCGAGTTCATCGTGCGCCGGCAGGTCCGTTCCACCTTCATGACGAGCCGCTCCTCCGGGTCGGGGCAGATGAAGTGGGAGTCCTGGGCCAGCCAGTCCCCCGGCGCCAGATCACGCTGCTTGGCGGCGAGGAAGGGCAGCACCGAGGCGAGCGCGTACACGCAGAAGTGCTTTCCCTCGGGCAGCCGCAGGTGCGCGCTGTTCGTCAGTTCGAAGTGGTCGCCCACGGCCATGCCGCAGACCGACCGGCCCTCGATCCGGTCGACTGTCACCTTCAGGTCGTAGATCTCCATGTCGCCGTCGCTGTCGCTCACGGTCCCTCCCCCTCGTCGATCCGTACGATGATCTTGCCGGTGGTCCGGCGTTCGGCCAGTTCGGTGAGCGCCGCGGGGGTCTCGTCGAGCGACACGACGCGGCTGACCGGCGGCCGGACCGCGCCGGAGGCGCACATGTCGAACAGCTCCTGGTAGGCCGCCTCGACGGCCGACGCGCGCTGCCACGGGTACTGCGAGCCCCAGGACAGGCCGACGAGTGTCGCGTTCGCCGCCATCAGTCGCAGCGGGTCCACCGGCGGCGGCGCGCCACCGGCCGCGCCCACCGCGACCAGGCGGCCCTCGAACGCCAGGCACTCCCAGGAGCGGGCGAACACGTCGCCGCCCACCGGGTCCACCACGACGTCCACGCCCCGTCCGCGTGTGGCCGCCAGCACGGCGGGCACGAAGTCGTCCGCCGTGTAGTCGATCGCCACCTGGGCGCCGTGGTCGCGGCAGATCGCGGTCTTGGCCGGGCCGCCCGCGGTGGCCAGGACCCGCGCGCCACGGGCGACGGCGAGCTGGATCGCGGCGATGCCCACCCCACCGGCGCCCGCGTGCACAAGCACCGTCTGCCCCGCGGTGAGAGCGGATCGTTCCAGCGCGAACCACGCGGTCTGGTAGGTGACGGGCAGCGCCGCCGCGGTGACCGGGTCGACAGTGGGCGGTCGCGGCACCACCACCGCGGCGTCCGCCGTCACGGTGCTGCCGAGCGCGCCGCGCGGCAGCGCCGGGCAGGCGAGCACCTCCTGACCCAGCAGGTGCTCGGCCCCGGCTCCGGCGGCGACGACCCGGCCGGCCGTCTCCACGCCGGGTGTCATCGGCGGGTCCGGCCGCACCGGGTACTCGCCCCGGCAGAGCATGACGTCCAGGAAGTTCAGCCCCACCGTACGGACGGCGAGCCGTACCTCACCGGGGCCGGGCGGCGGGTCGTCGGGCAGCTCGGCGACCGACAGCACGTCCGCCGGCTCGCCGGTCCGCCCGGCGACCAGCCGCCGGATCACGCCGCGCCCACCGGTTCCCGGACCAGCTCGGCGTGGTGGTGCACGATCACCCAGCGGCCGTCGATCCGGCGCACCACGTCGGTGACCCGGGTGATCTCCGGCTCGTCGTCCGGGCCGAGCTGCGCGACCAGCTCGTACCGGGCGACGCCGAAGTCGTCCCAGACGTCGATGCGCTTGTCCCGCGCGGCGAGCACCGCCAGCCGGGGCCGCTGTCCCGCGGCGTCGCGCCGGGCGCGGTACTCGTCCAGCTCGGCCCGGGTCCGCAGCGGCCCGGGCAGGTGCGTCTCCCAGGTGGTCACGTCGGGGTCCAGGTGCGTGTCGAACCGCTGCTGGTCCCCGGCGAGGAACGCGTCGTACATGTCGTCGATGCCGGCGGCGATCGCCGCGGCGCCTGAATCCGCGAACGTCATCGCGTCTCCTCCTGGTTCCGGTCGTCGCGGGCGATCTGCCCGCCCTTCATCACCCACCGCACGTCCCGGAACGCCGAGGTGTCGGCCAGCGGGTCGGCGTCGGTCGCGATCAGGTCGGCGAGCTTGCCGGCCTCGACAGTGCCGAGGTCGGACTCGGCGCCGAGCCACCGGATCGGTCCGAGCGTGCCGGCGTGGATGGCCCGCGCGGTGCCGATCCGCTCGGACATGTACTCCAGCTCCCGGATCGAGGCGGTGGTGCCCTCGAACTCCCAGAACGGGGGCATGTCGCTGCCGAGCAGCACCTCCACCCCGGCGGCGATCGCCATGTCGAAGCTCTCCAGGTGCCGGGGGCCGGCGCCGAGCGACCGGCACTGCATCCACTCCGGCACGCCCAGCTCGTCGAAGAACTCCTTGCACCGGGTCACCAGCAGCGTCGGCACGAGCGCGGTGCCGCGCTCGGCCATCCGCGCCGCGACCTGCGGAGTGAGCTGGTAGCCGTGCTCCACGCAGTCCAGTCCCAGCTCCACGGCCGCGCCGATCACGTCGGCCGGTCCGGCGTGCGCTGTCACCTTGCGGCCCCACGCGTGCGCGGTCTCGATCACCGCGCTCATCTCGTCGGCGAACAACTGGGGCGTGTGGATGCTCTCGTGCTCACCGGCGATACCGCCCGAGATCATCACCTTGATCAGGTCGGCGCCGGCCTTGATCTGGCTGCGGACGCCGTGGCGGAAGCCCACCGGGCCGTCACATTCGAGCGTGTCGTTGCTCTCGTGGCCGTGCCCGCCGGTGCACACCAGCGCCCGGCCGGCGGTGTAGATGCGCGGACCCGGCACGCGCCCGGCGTTGATCGCCCGCCGCAGCGCGAAGTCGGCGTGGTCCTTCTCCGCCACGCAGCGCACAGTGGTCACGCCGGAGTGCAGCGTGCGCCGCGCCCCGTCGGCCATGTAGTGGGCGAGGTCGTACGCGCCCATCCCCTTGACGCCCTCGCCGGCGGAGCCGGGCAGCGACAGCGAGAAGTGGGTGTGCATGTTGACCAGACCGGGCGTCACGTAGGCGCCGTCGAGGTCCACCTCGGTCAGCCGGCCGGCGGCCCGCGCCTGCTCGGCCACCTCGGCGTACGGCCCGACGGCGGCGATCCGGTCACCCCGGACCCACACCCCGGCGCCGGTCACGGGCGCCATGCCGTCCACCACGCGGGCATCAAGCACTGTGCAGTCGCCGAGCAGCACGCTCGGCTGTTCGGGCGAATAGGCGGCACTCACGCGATCACTCCATAAACGTCTCGGGCGGCCCGCGCGGAGACGTAGCCCTCGGCCACGTCCCGTCGCACCGCCTCCGGATCCCGACTCCTCGGGTCACCGTGCCCGCCGCCACCGGCGGTCAGCAACGTCACCCGATCCCCCACCGCCACCGCGGTACGCCGTGTGCTCACCCGGTGCTCCCGGTCCGTGCCAGGGAAGACGACCACCTGGTTCGGCTCCGGCTGCTCGCCGCCGGCCAGCGCCCACGGCGCGCTCTTCGTCTTCTTGATCACCGACAGGAACTCACCGGGCGTCACGAACCGGATGTCCCGCCGCAGGCCGCAGCCGCCCCGGAACCGGCCGGCGCCACCGGAGTCGGTACGGATCTCCAGGCGCTCGAAGAACATGCCGGTCTTCGACTCCAGCACCTCCACAGGCGTGTTGCGCGCCTGGGTCTGGCACAGGTGGTTCGCCGGTCCGATGCCGTCGTGCCGGGGCGTGCCGCCCCAGCCGACCGGGTCGTTGTTGCTGACCGCGAACAGGTCGCCGGTGTCCGGGTGCCGGCCGACCATCATGAACCCGGGCACGTCGCCGCCGGACGAGGCGGCCATCCGATCCGGCATGCCCTGCGCCAGCGCCTTGAGGATCAACTCCAGCGCGACGGTGCCGGTCCACTGGGTGAACGTGGCGGCCGGGTACTGCGCGTGGAACAACGTACCGGGCTCGGCGCGTACCCGCAGGGGCGCGAAGTGCCCGGCGTTCGTCTGCTCGTGCGGCGTGGTGACCCCCTTGAACGCGACCCGGCAGGTGGCGATGGTCGCGCCCAGCGGCAGGTTCACCGGCCCGGGCACCGCCGGCGACGACCCGGCGAAGTCCACTGTGAACTCGCCGTCGGCAACGGTGACGGTGACCCGCATCCGGATCGGGTCGTCGGTGACGCCGTCGTCGTCGAGCCAGTCCTCGGCGGTCCAGCTGCCCTGCGGCAACGCGGCCACCGCCTCCCCGGCACGCTGCGCGGCGGCGTCGATCACCCGGTCGACCACCGCGTCGACCACTGCGGGGCCGTAGTGGCGGTACAGCTCGGTCACCCGCCGCTCGCCGGTCCGCAGCGCGGCGATCTGCGCGTTGAGGTCGCCGAGCACGAGTTCCGGCATCCGCGAGTTGAACCGGATCACCTCGTGGATCTCCGACACCGGCTCGCCCCGGGAGTACACCTTCGTGCCGGGGAAGATGATCCCCTCCTGGTGCATGTCCGTGGAGTCGAGCACGTAGCCGGGATCCTTGGCGCCCAGGTCCATCCAGTGCGCCCGGATGCACAGGAAACCGATCAGCTCCTCGCTGTCCGGCAGCACGACCGGCGCGAACATCGTCGCGTCGTACGTGTGCGCCGCGTTCCAGTACGGGTAGTTGAGCAGCACCACGTCGCCGCGGTGCAGATTCTCCACGCCGACGTACTCGACGCCTTTGCGCAGCGAGTAGTCGTTGGCGCCGAGGAAGCGGGACAACCCCGTGGACTCCGCGACCAGCCGCAGCCGCCGGTCGTAGACGGAGATGCCGAAGTCGTACACCTCGTAGATCACCGGGTTGAACGCGGTGCGCACCAGCGCGGCCCGCATCTCCTCGGCGGCCGAGACGAGATGGCTGCGGACGACCTCGACGGTCGCCCCGTCGACCGTCGGCTCACCCATCGACGTCCACTCCGTAGACGTCCCGGGCCGCCTCCCGGGAGACGTAGCCCTCGGCCACGTCCCGCCGCACCGCCTCCGGGTCGCGGCCGCGCGGGTCGCCGTGCCCGCCGCCACCGGCGGTCAGCAGGGTGACCCGGTCGCCCGCCGCCACCACGGTGCGCTTGGTGCTCACCCGGTGCTCGCGGTCGGTGCCCGGGAACACGACCACCTGGTTCGGCTCGGGCTGCTCGCCGCCGTCGAGCGCCCACGGCGCGCTCTTTGTCTTCTTGATGACGGTGAGGAACTCGCCCGGGGTCAGGAACCGGATGTCCCGCCGCAGGCCGCAGCCGCCCCGGAACCGGCCCGCGCCACCGGAGTCCGCGCGGATCTCCCAGCGCTCGAAGAACATCCCGGTCTTGGCCTCCATGACCTCGATCGGGGTGCCCCGGCCGGTGCTGCCGGAGACGTGCGTGGCGGCGTCCATGCCGTCGTGCTGCGCGGTGCCGCCCCAGCCCACCAGGTCGTTGTTGCTGACCGCGAACATCTTCCCGGTGTCCGGGTGCAGGCCGACCATCATGAAGCCGGGCACGTCGCCGCCGGAGGAGGCTGGCAGCCGGTCCGGCATGCCCTGCGCCAGCGCCTTGAGGATCAGCTCCACCGCGACGATGCCGGTCCAGAGCGTGAACGTGGGCTGCGGGTAGACGGCGTGGAACAGGGTGCCCGGCTCGGCCCGCACCTCCAGCGGTGCCACGGTGCCGGCGTTCGACGGCTCGTCCCGCGACGTCAGCGACTTCAGCACGACCTTGCAGATCGCCTCGGTCGCCCCGAACGGCATGTTGATCGGGCCACGGGTGGCCGGGGCCGAGCCGGCGAAGTCGACGATGAAGCGCCCGTCGTCGATCGTCACCGTGACGCGCATCTTCACCGGGTCGTCGGTGATGCCGTCGTCGTCCACCCAGTCCTCGGCGGTCCAGGTGCCCTGCGGAAGCGTCGCGAGCGCCGCCCGGGCGCGGGCCTCGCCGTCGGCGATGATCCGGTCGATCGCCTGGTCGACGGTGTCCCGGCCGAACTTCTCGATGATCTCCAGCATCCGGCGCTCGCCGGTACGCAGCGCGGCGATCTGCGCGTGCAGGTCACCGAGCACCGCGTCGGGCATCCGCGAGTTGAAGCGGATCAGCTCGTGGATCTCGCGCACCGGCACGCCCCGGGACACGACCTTGGTGCCCGGGAAGATCAGCCCCTCCTGGTGCATGTCGGTCGAGTCGAGCACGTAGCCCGGGTCCTTGGCGCCCAGGTCCATCCAGTGCGCGCGGACGCAGAGGAAGCCGATCAGGTCGCCGTCCGCGTCCGGGTCCGCCTCGTCCGGCCGGAACACCGGGGCGAACAGCGTCGCGTCGTACGCGTGCGCCGCGTTCCAGTACGGGTAGTTGAGCAGCACCACGTCGCCGCGGTGCAGGTTCTCCCGGCCCACGTACTCCACGCCCTTGCGCAGCGAGAAGTCGTTCGCACCGAGGAAGAACGTCAGCCCGGTGGCCTCGGCGACCAGCCGCAGGTCGGCGTCGTACATCGACAGGCCGAAGTCGTGCACCTCGTAGATGACCGGGTTGAACGAGGTACGGATGAGGGTGGCCCGCATCTCCTCCGCGGCCGACAGCAGATAGCTGCGGACGACCTCGACCTGGGCTCCGTCCAGCGTGGTCATGCGGCTTCCTCCAGGGTGACGAGCAGGTATCCGTGGTCGTCGACGGTGACCCGCTGACCGCTGGGCACCACTGTGGTGGACGTGCCCTCGTCGACCAGCGCCGGTCCGTCGAAGGTGTCGCCCGGCTCCAGACGGGCGCGGTCGTAGACCGCGAACGGCACCACCGCGTGCTGCCCGAAGTCGTACGCGTCGCGGTGCGCCAGCAGCGCCTGCGACGGGTCGCCGTCGCCGCGCGGCAGGGTCTCCAGCTCCGGCCGGTCGGTGCGCCCGATGCCGCGCACCCGCAGGTTGAGGATCTGGAGCGGGTTGCCCATGGTGTGGCCGTACCGGGTGCGGTGCGTCTCGTCGAACGCGGCGCGGATCGCGTCGCGGTCCAGCTCACGCCCGACGGTGACCATCAGGCTGTGCTCCTGGCCCAGGTAGCGCAGCTCGAACTGCCGCTCCAGCACCGCCTCGCCGGCCGGCACGCCCTGCGCCACCAGCGACGCGACCGCCTCGGCCTCGACGGCCTTGAACAGCTGCTCCAGCTCCGACAGGTCGGCGTCGTCGAGCGTGGCCATCACGGTACGGCTGAAGTCGTTGACGATGTCGGCCGAGAGCATGCCCCAGGCGGAGAAACCGGACGGCGCGAACGGCACGACCACCTCGCCGATGCCCATCTCCCGGGCCAGCAGCGGCGCGAGCAGCGGTCCGGCGCCACCGAACGCGAGCAGCGCGAACTGCCGCGGGTCGTGCCCCCGCTCGACGGTGATCTGCCGGACCGCGCCGACGGTGCGGGCCAGCAGCACGTCGAACACGCCCGCCGCCGCGTTCTCCACGCTCAGGCCGAGCGGATCGGCCAGCTGCTCCTGGATCGCGGCGCGCGCCTCGGCGTCGCGCAGGCCCATGGTGCCGGCGAGGAACCGGTCCGGGTCCATGTAACCGAGCACCACCGCCGCGTCGGTCACAGTCGGCCTGGTGCCACCGCGGCCGTAGCAGACCGGGCCGGGGTCGGCGCCGGCGCTCTGCGGGCCGACCTTGAGCAGGCCGTGGTCCAGCCAGGCGATCGAGCCGCCGCCGGCGCCGATGGTACGGATGTCGTACGTCGGGATGAGCAGCGGGAAGTGCTCCAGCTGGGCCTCGTACGTGGCGACCGGGTAGCCGCGCTCGATCACGCAGGCGTCCAGCGAGGTGCCGCCGATGTCGAACGTGAGCACGTTGTCCCGGCCCAGCTCCGAGGCGACGTAGGCGGCGCCGACGATGCCGCCGGCCGGGCCGGACAGCACGGTGTGCGTGGGTGCGGTCTTGGCGACCGCGCTGGTCATCGAGCCGCCACCGGACCGCATGATCAGGAAGCGCCCGGCGAACCCGCGCTCGGCCAGGCCGGACTCCAGCTCGTCCACGTACCGCTCGAAGATCGGCCGGATGTACGCCTCCAGCACCGTGGTGCTGGTGCGCTCGTACTCCCGGTACTCGCGCACGATGTCTGTCGACAGCGACAGGCTGACCTCGGGGAACTCCTCGTGGATGAGGCGCGCGGCCTCCCGCTCGTGGCTCGGGTCAAGGAACGAGTGCAGGAAGCAGATGGCGATCGAGGTGACCTGCTGGTCCACCACGAGCGTGCGGGCGGCCTCCCGGACGCTGTCCGGGTCCAGCGGCTCCACCACGCGTCCCCGGTAGTCGAGGCGGCCCCGCACACCGGCGGTGAAGCGGCGCTGCACCAGGCTCTCCGGCCGCTGGTACTGGAAGTCGTACATGTGGTCGGACGGCACGTTGCCGCGGCCGATCAGGAAGATGTCCCGGAAGCCCTCGTTGGTGATGATGCCGGTACGGCCACCACGACGCTCCAGCACCGCGTTGAGGCCGAGCGTGGTGCCGTGGATGAACAGCTCCACCTCGGACAGGTCGGTGCCGAGCGCGGTGATCGCGTTGAGGACACCGTCCGCGGGCCGGGCCGGGGTCGTGGCCGCCTTGCGGAAGCGGACCCGGTTGGTGCGCGTGTCCAGCTCCATGGCGTCCACGAAGGTCCCGCCGATGTCGACGGCGAGCCGGATGGGGCGACGGGTCATGGCGTGACAGCCTGCCTTCCGATGAGGGCGGGAAGCTCGGGAACGCGCCAGCAGGCGGCCCGGCTCTCGCCGTACGACTGAAGCTCCTGCTGCTCCGATCGGCACCGGTCGGTGACGAACGGGCACCGGGCGGCCAGTGGGCACCCGGTCGCGGCGTCGGCTTCCTCCAGGTCCTTGACCAGCTCGACGGCCTCGCCGTCGGACCCGGTCGTCCCGCCGAGGCGGGGGGCGCTGCCCAGCAGCGCCCGGGTGTACGGGTGCCGGGGCGTGTCGAAGACGACGTCCACCGGTCCCTCCTCGACGACCCGGCCGAGGTAGAGCACCACGACGCGGTCGGCGAACCCGCGCACCGTGGCCAGGTCGTGGGAGATGAACACCGAGGCGCGGTCCGCGTCGGCGGCCACGTCGGCGATCACGTCGAGGATCTGCGCCTGGACGGTGACGTCCAGCGCCGACGTCGGCTCGTCGAAGACGATCAGATCCGGCTCGCCGACCAGCGCGCGGGCGATGCCGATGCGTTGCGCCTGGCCGCCGGACAGCTCGTGCGGGTAGCGCTGGAGGATCGACCGGTCCAGCTCCATCCGGTCCAGCACGGCGGTGACGCGCGCCTCCCGCTGCGCCGGGGACAGGCCGGCGGCGCGCAGCGGCTCGGCGATGGAGTCGCCGACGGGACGGCGCGGGCTGAGCGAGCCGATCGGGTCCTGGAACACGAGCTGCGCCCGGGTGCGGGCCCGGCGCAGCGCCCGGCCCCGCGGCCGGGTGCGGCCCGGCTGCTTTACCAGCGCCTGCCCGGCGACCGTGACGGTGCCGGACGTGGGCGCGACCAGGCCCATCACGAGCTTTGCGAGGGTGCTCTTGCCGCAGCCGCTCTCGCCCACCACGCCGAGCGTCTCGCCCGGCCCGAGCCGGAGCGTGACGCCGCGCAGCGCGTGGTGCCCGCCGGAACCGAACCGGCTGCGATAGACGACGTGCGCGTCCTCGATCTCCAGCACCGCGGGCTTCGGGTCGGTGCCGGCCGCGACCACGCCGGACGCGGCCGGCGTGTGCGCCGCCCGCGGCACGTCGGCGTCCAGCGGCCGGGTCTGCGGGTGGAAGCAGGCGAGCGACCACTCGCCGCCGCCGGGCACCGGCACGGTGGCCGGGCGCCGGGACGAGCAGGTGCCGTCGGCGTGCGCGCACCGGGCGACGAACGGGCAGTTGTGCGGCGCCTGCGTCAGCAGCGGCATGGCGCCGGGGGTGGCGACGACCGGCCGGCCGCCGACGTCCGGCACCGAACGCAGCAGCGCCCGGGTGTACGGGTGCGCGGGCTCCCGCAGCACCTGCGCGGCCGGTCCGCTCTCCACCACGGTGCCGGCGTAGAGCACCACCACCCGGTCGCAGACCTCCGCGATGGACGCCAGGTCGTGCGAGATCAGCAGGACGCCCCGGCCGTCGGTGTCGGCGGCGTGCCGGAACTGGCGCAGGATCTCCCGGGTCAGTGTCACGTCGAGGCCGGTGGTCGGCTCGTCGGCGATCAACAGCTCCGGCGCGCAGCCGGTGGCCAGCGAGATCATCACGCGCTGGGCCATGCCGCCGGACAGCTCGTGGGCGTACGCGTCGAGCCGCCGCTGCGGGCTGCGGATGCCGACCGCCTCGAACAGCTCGCGCGCCGCCTCCCGGGCCCGCTCGCCGGACATCTCCTGGTGGGTGGCGAGCCGGTCGACGAGCTGCTTGCCGATGGTGCGGGTGGGACTGAGCGCGCCGCGCGGGTTCTGGAAGCAGATCGCCACCCCCCGCCCGCGGTGGGCGGCGAGCGCGGCGTCGTCCATGCGCAGCACGTCCGAGTCGCCGAACAGCACCCGCCCGGTGGCGTGCGAGCCGCCGGGCAGCAGCCCGACGATGGCGCGGGCCACCATGCTCTTGCCGCCGCCGCTCTCGCCGACCAGGCCGACGACCTCGCCGGGCCGGACGGCGAAGCTCACGCCGCTGAGCGCTGCGACCTGCCGGCCGGGCCGGCGGATCGTCACGGAGAGGTTCTCGATCGACAGCATGGTCACCGCCGCTTCGCGTTGGCGCGGTCCTGCAGGCCTTCGCCGAGCAGGCTGAACCCCAGGACGCAGACGAACAGGGCCAGGCCGGGCGGGACCGAGGTCCACCACCGGCCGCCGACCACGTCCGCGGCGCCGAGGCTGATCATGGCGCCCCACTCCGCCTCGGGGATGCTCACGCCCAGCCCGAGGAAGGAGAGCCCGGCCAGGGTGAGCATGGCCCAGCCGCAGTTCAGCGGCGCGATCACCCGGACCGGGGTGAGGCTGTTGGGCAGCAGGTGCCGCCAGAGCACGCCGACCGGCGACGCGCCGGAGGTGATCGCGGCGTCCACGAAGGGCAGTTCCCGCAGCGACCGCACCTCGGCGCGGACCAGCCGGGCGTACGCCGGCGCGTTCACCGCCGCGATCGTGATGATCAGGTTGATCGTGCCGTTGCCGAGCAGCGCGGCCACGGCGAGCGCCAGGATGAACGTCGGGAACGACTGGAAGATGTCGACCACCCGCATCAGCACGTCGTCGAGCCAGCCGCCGAAGTAGCCGGCGACCAGGCCGAGCAGCGTGCCGACGACCACCGCGAGCGCCACGGCGGCCAGGGCGATGCCCAGGTCGAGCCGGGCGGCGTAGAGCACCCGGCTCCAGATGTCCATGCCGTTGCCGTCGGTGCCGAGCAGGTGGCTGCCGCCCGGCGCGACGAGCGTGTTCGCCGCGTCGATCTCGGTCTCGCCCCACTGGCTCAGCAGCGGCGCGAACACCGCCAGCAGCGCGACCACCGACAGGATGCTCGCCCCGGCGATGATCATGCGGCGGGCGAAACGGCTGTCCCGGTCGCCGCCGGGCACGACCACCGGCGCGGCGGCGGGACCGTCGGGGACGGTTCGCAGCTCGGCCATCAGAGCCTCACTCTCGGGTCGAGGATCGCGTGGACCACGTCGGCGATGAGGAACACCAGCACGTAGCACAGCGCGATGACCAGCACCGACGCCTGCACCACCGGGTAGTCCCGGTAGAGCAGGCCGCGCAGGGCCCACTGGCCGAAGCCCTGCCACGAGTACACGTACTCAACGAGCACGGTGGAGCCGATCGCCGTACCGAAGACCAGCGCGGCCAGCGACGGCAGCCGGACCAGCGTCGCCCGCAGCAGGTAGCCGTAGTGCAGCGTGCGGTCGCGCAGCCCGTGCGCCTTCGCCGCGGCGTACGACTCCGAGTGCAGCACCTCCAGCGCGGAGGCCCGGACGCTGCGCAGCAGCGGGGCGACCACGCCGACCACGAGGGTCAGCACCGGCAGCACCAGGTACGCCGCGGCCGAGGCGATCGCCGGCCCGTTGGCGGTGAGGACGGCGTCGACGAGGTCGGCGCCGGTGAGCGGGGTCAGGCCGGTGTCCGGGTCGACGCGGCCGTTCGGTGCCGGGAACCAGCCGAGGATGCTGTAGCCGACGAGCACCAGCACCAGGCCGAGCCAGAACTCCGGTACGGAGTTGCCGACCAGCGCGAAGATCCGGACGCTGTGGTCGCCGGCCCGGTTGGCCCGCTTGGCCGACCAGATGCCCAGCACCGTCGCCACCACGAGCGCGATGCTCACCGAGATGACGACGAGTTCCAGGGTCGGACCCACCCGTAGCGCCATCTCCGAGCCCACGGAGGTGCCGCTCTGGATCGACGTCCCGAAGTCACCGGTGAGCAGCCCGCCGAGGTAGTCGAGGAACTGCTGCCACAGGGACTGGTCCAGCCCGAAGCGGGCCCGTGCGGCGGCGGCGTCCTCCTCGGTGGCGTTCTGCCCGAGGATGCTGCGGACCGGATCGCCCGGCAGCACCCGGACCAGGAGGAAGGCCAGGACGACCACTCCGAGCAGAACGGGGATCAGCTGGAGCAGTCGCCTGACGACGAAGCGGAAGATACGCATGGGTGGGTGACGTCCTAGGCCGACGCGCTCAGGTAGCGCAGGCGGGCGAGGCCGTCCATCGGCTGCACCCAGCCGGCGACGGACTCCCGGACGGGCAGGTTGAAGTTGGGCTGGCAGATGACCACCCACGGCACGTCGGCGGCGAGGATCTCCTGGACCCGCTTCCACAGCGCGTTGCGGGCGGCCGTGTCGACAGTGGTGTGCGACTTCTCGTAGATCTGCTCGATCTCCGGGTTGCTGTAGTTCGAGTAGTTGAGGTTGGCGCCCTTGACGAAGCTGGTCGCCAGCATGTACTCGACGTCGTCCACCCAGAGCTGCCCGGAGGTGATCTGGAGCGGGATGTTCTTCTTGGTCCGCCGCTCGCCGAGGGTGGCCGGGTCCAGCGGGGTCAGCTTGAGCCGGATGCCCGCCTTCGCCGCCTCGCTCTGCACCTGGACGGCGATCTTCTGCTGCTCCTCGTTGTCAGCCTCGAAGACCAGCTCGGAGTCGAGCGACGCCCGGCCGGCGGCGGCCATGGCGGCCTTCGCCTTCTCCAGGTCGTAGGTGAACGGGTAGCCGCTCTCGTCGTAGCCGGGCATGTCCAGCGGGACCGGGCTCTTGGCCGCGCGGGCGTCGCCGCCGTACACGTTGTTGATGATCTGCTCGTAGGGCACCGCGTACGCGAGCGCCTTCCGGACGTTCACGTCGTTGAACGGCGCCGCGGTGACCGACATCTGGATGGCGACCTGGCGGTTGCTGGCCGCCGAGATGACCTTGATGCCCGGGGCCTTCTTCAGGTCCTGGATGTCGCGCTGGCTGATGCCCAGGGCGATGTCGATGTCACCGGCCTGGAGCTGGAGGCGCTGGTTGGACGCGGCCGGCACCACCGAGATCCGGATGGTCGGCGTCTTGGCCGGGTCCGGGCCCGGGTAGCCGGTGTTCGCGCTGAGTTCGATCTCCTGGCCCTGGGTGGCCTTGGCGACGTTGAAGTAGCCGCCGGTCGGCGGGTTCTTCGCGAACCACTCCTTGGCCCAGGGGTCGCTGGCGCTGGCGCGCTTCTTGGCCTCGACGGAGTCGAAGACGTACAGCGAGATCGCCTGGATCTGCCGGGTCAGGGCGCTCGGGAACGCCTGGTGGAACTCGACCGTGTAGTCGTCGACGACCTTGACCTGGTCGGCGCTGGTGAGGCCGATGGTGCGGTAGACGCCGGCGACGTTGGCCTGGGCGGCGAACGCGCGGTCCTTCGACCACTTGACGTCGGCGGCCTTCATCTCGTTGCCGCTGGCGAACTTCACACCGCGGCGCAGCTTGAGCGTCCACACCTTCTGCTCGGCGTCCGGCTCGAACGACTCGGCGAACGTCGGGGTGATGTTCTGGGTGTCGAGGATCTGGCTGCCGCCGGCGTTTGTGACCCCGTAGTCGATCAGGTACGGGAAGACGTTCTTGTAGAGCATCAGCGCGGTCAGGTCGAAACCGACGAAGTCCTGGTCCCAGCTCGACAGGTAGCTGGAGACGGCGATGCGCAGCGTCTTGGCGGAGGCGCCGCCGGACTTGCCGTCCGTGGACTTGTTGCCGCTGTCCGCGGCGCAGGCACCGGTGGCGAACAGGAGCGCGACGCTGCCACCCAACTGCAGGACGCCGCGGCGGGAGAGCGCGGGCGAGGAGGCGCCCGGACGGGGTGAACGAGCCATGAGAAGCCCTCCTAGAAGCACGAGGCGAATGGCCCGAGCTGCGGACCTACCTGGTGTTCTACCGGATTAGGCACGAGTGAACAATAGGGTGAACGGTGTTCACCGAACACGGCCGCGCCATGAAATCAGAGCACTCCCGAAGTGCGGGATGACCCCGCTGAAAGCGTTCACACAAGTTCACCTAACCGTTACGCACGGGAGATCGAACCGGGCTGGAAGACGCCGATGACCCCGGGAGGGACACCCGGGGTCGCTCCACCGCGTACCGGCGGCTCGGGCTCGCCGAGGCCGACCTCGCCCGCGCGCTCCTGTGAGCGCTCACCCGGCGGTCCACCCGGCATTCCTCCGGACCCGGCCGGTTGAACATGTTATCGATAACCTGCTATGTTCCGGCACGGGAGCGAAGGGCACGCTCCCCGTCACCCCCGCAACCGGCAAAGCGACCCGAGGCACCGTCCTCGCCGCCTCGCCGGTCGGTGACCAGTCCGGGCCGCTCCGCCGATGCACGCCGACGCAGGCGGCCAACGGACGACTTCGGCCCCGGCCGCACGCGCGGCTCCGCGCCCTCTTCGCAGGCGACGTCGGCATCGACGGACGGTTCGGCCTGCACCACCACCCAGGGCAAGGAGTCCAGCAATGGCGAAACGAACATCCCTTCTCTCATCCATCGCCGCCGCGGCGGTGCTCCTCGCGGCGGCGGCCGGCGGCGCCCTCAGCGCCGACCTCGGCGAGACGGCGCAGGCGTCGACAAACGGCACGCTCGCCGCGACCGCCGGCTGCGGCAAGGCCCCGACGCTGTCCAGCGGGACGCGCACCATCTCCAGCGGCGGCCAGAACCGCAGCTACATCCTGCGCATCCCGGACGGGTACGACCGCAACCGCCCGTACCGGCTGATCTTCGGGTTCCACTGGCTGAACGGCTCGGCGAACAACGTCGCCTCGGCCGGCTACTACGGCCTGCTGCCGCTGTCGAACAACAGCACGATCTTCGTCGCACCGCAGGGCATCGACAACGGCTGGGCCAACACCAACGGCCGCGACCTGACGCTGTTCGACGACATCTCCCGGCAGATCGAGAACGACCTCTGCGTCGACACCAGCCAGCGGTTCGCGCTCGGCTGGAGCTACGGCGGGGCGATGAGCTACGCGGTGGCCTGCGCCCGGCCCAACGTCGTCCGCGCGGTCACCGTGATCTCCGGCGCCAACCTCAGCGGCTGCAACGGCGGCACCCAGCCGGTCGCCTACTTCGGCATCCACGGCATCTACGACAGCGTCCTGAACATCTCCATGGGCCGCTCGCTGCGCGACACGTTCGTCCGCAACAACGGCTGCACCGCGCAGAGTCCGCGCGAGCCGAGCCGGGGCAGCCTCACCCACATCACCACCACGTACTCCGGCTGCCGCGAGGGCTACCCGGTGCAGTGGGCCGCGTTCGACGGCGACCACACCCCCAGCCCGGTCGACGGGTCGTCCAGCCCGAACGACTCCCGGACCTGGACGTCGGGGGAGATCTGGCGGTTCTTCAGCCAGTTCGCGTCCACCACGCCGCCGACCACGGTGCCGCCGACCACCGTGCCGCCGACCACGCCGCCGGTCACCACCGCACCGCCCACGACCCCGCCGGTCACGACGCCGCCGCCGGGTGAGCCGGGCGCCTGCACCGCCACCTACCGGACCGTGAACACCTGGCCGGGTGGCTACCAGGCCGAGGTCACGGTGGCCAACAACGGCGCCACCACGCTCAACGGCTGGACCGTACGCCTGACCCTGGCCTCCGGCCAGGCGATCAGCAGCCTCTGGAACGGCGTCAACACGGGCACCACCGGCTCGGTGTCGGTCCGCAACGCCGACTACAACGGCACTGTCGGCGCGAACGGCTCGACGACGTTCGGGTTCACCGCCACCGGGAACGGCGCCACCGCACCCAGTGGCGTCAGCTGCACCAGTCCCTGACCGACCCGGCACGGGAGCCGGGCCTGGGTGGCATGCCGCCGCCCTCGGCCCGGCCCCGGCCGGCACCAACTGAGGTCCCGCTACCCCCCGGAATGTGCTCTAATTAACTCCGGTCGATGTTTGCGTTAACATTGGCGCCTGACATGCCACCACCACCAGGCTAGTCAGAGCACTTGTGTCACAGGTGTTAGCGCTTGCACCGGCGGCCATCCATAGCTCGTGAGGCGCCGCGCCGACGAACGGCAGCGGAGCCCTGCGTACCCGAGGAGCCGTCATGGTGATCCCCCGTCCCCCCCGGTCCGCCCGATCCGGACCACCGCGCCTGACCATCCCCGCCCTGATCCTCGTCCTGGTCGTTGCCGGCGCCGCCCTGGCCACTCAGAGCCGAAGCGCCGTGGCCGCTCCCGGGCCCGGCTCCATCGTGGGCGCGCAGTCCGGCCGCTGCGTCGACGTCCCCAACGGCAGCACCACGAACGGCACCCAGGTGCAGCTCCACGACTGCACGGGTGGCGCGCCGCAGAACTGGACCTACACGTCGGCGAAGCAGCTCACGGTGTACGGCAACAAGTGCCTGGACGCCAACGGCCAGGGCACCAGCCCCGGCACCACCGTGAT
The DNA here is from genome assembly GCF_057196585.1 of Micromonospora sp. ATLC20. NCBI lineage: Bacteria > Bacillati > Actinomycetota > Actinomycetes > Micromonosporales > Micromonosporaceae > Micromonospora > Micromonospora sp. ATLC20. Next base: position 164,462 of record NZ_JBXUOV010000001.1, on the reverse strand, counting down.
CATCTGGGACTGCAACGGCCAGGCCAACCAGCAGTGGAACGTCACCTCGGCCGGCGCGATCACCGGCCAGCAGTCCGGGCTGTGCCTGGACGCCACGAACGCGGGCACCGCCAACGGCACCAGGATCATCCTGTGGACCTGCAACGGCCAGGCCAACCAGCGGTGGACCATCTCGACCACACCGTCGTCACCGCCGCCCACCTCGACGCCCCCGCCCGGCGGCCGGCCGTGCGACATCTACGCCGCGGGCGGCACGCCGTGCGTGGCGGCGCACAGCACCACCCGGGCGCTGTTCTCGGCGTACGGCGGCAACCTCTACCAGGTCCGCCGCTCCTCGGACAACGGCACCCGCAACATCGGTCCACTGAGCGCGGGCGGCTACGCCGACGCCGCCGCGCAGGACGCGTTCTGCGCCGGTACGAGCTGCGTGATCACCGCCGTGTTCGACCAGTCGGGACGCGGGAACGACCTGTGGTACCAGGGCTCCGCGCAGGTCCCCGGCTCCACCTCCAGCCGGCCCGCGAACGCGACGAGCGAGTCGCTGACGGTCGGCGGCGCCCGAGCGTATTCCCTCTACATCAACCCCGGGAACAGCTACTGGCGGGACGGCCACCTGACCGGCGTCCCCACCGGCGCGGCCCCCGAGGGCATGTACATGGTGACCAGCGGCACCCACGTCAACAGCGGCTGCTGCTTCGACTACGGCAACAGCGAGACCACCCGCAGCGCCGACGCGGCCGGGGCGATGGACGCGATCAACTTCAGCACCAGTTGCTGGTTCGGCGGCTGCTCCGGCAGCGGCCCCTGGGTGCAGGCCGACCTGGAGTGGGGTCTCTACCCGGGCGGCAGCCAGTCCTGGAACCCGAACCAGCGGGCCTTCACCAACCGGTTCGTCACCGCCACGCTGAAGAACAACGGCACCTCGCGGTTCGCCATCAAGGGCAGCAACGCCCAGTCCGGCGGCCTCTACACGCTCTACGACGGGTCGCTGCCGGCCGGCTACAGCCCGATGCGTAAGCAGGGCGCCATCATCCTGGGCAGCGGCGGCGACTGCTGCAAGCCCGGCGGCGGCGCGAACCTCAGCGCCGGCACCTTCTACGAGGGCGCCATGGTGGCGGGCTACCCGTCCGACGCGACCGAGAACGCCGTCCAAGCCGACATCGTCGCCGCCGGCTACCGCTGACCGGCGCGCGCGACGTCAGCGACCACACTCCCGAATTCGTGAAGGGACCCGTCATGTCCGAACCGAGACGGATACGCCGCCGCCCCCGACTGCTGGCGGCGCTGGCCGCCACCGTCCTGGCCGCCGGCGGCGGCCTGACCCTCACCGCCGGTCCCGCCCAGGCGGCCACCACGATCACCGTCAACGGCGCCTCCGGCGGCCAGACGTTCGACGGGGTGGGCGCGGTCAGCGGTGGCGGCGGCAACAGCCGCCTGCTGATCGACTATCCGGAACCGCAGCGCGGCCAGATCCTGGACTACCTGTTCAAGCCCGGATACGGCGCCGCGCTGCAGATCCTCAAGGTGGAGATGGGCGGCGACACCAACTCCACCAGCGGCTCGGAGCCGAGCCACGAGCACGTCCGGGGCGACCTGAACTGCAACCGCGGCTACCAGTGGTGGATCATGGAGCAGGCCAAGGCCCGCAACCCCGCCATCAAGCTGGCGGCGCTGCCCTGGGGTGCTCCCGGGTGGATCGGCAACGGCAACTTCATGTCCCAGGACATGATCAACTACTTCGTGGACTGGCTGGGCTGCGCGCGGCAGCACAACCTCACCATGGACTACATCACCGCCGCCCAGAACGAGAAGCGGACCGACGCGAACTGGACCATCAGCCTGCGTCAGGCGCTGAACGCCAACGGCTACAGCGGCGTGAAGATCATCTACGGGGACGACTACCCGGGCAGCTGGGGCCCGGCGAACGCCGTCGCCGGCAACACGACGTTGCGCAACAGCATCGACGTGCTCAGCGGCCACTACCCGTGCGGCTACCTGAGCGCGCAGACCACCTGCACCGTCTCCTCCACGGCCACCAGCACCGGCAAGACGCTGTGGAACAGCGAGGGCGGCTCGCAGGACTACAACGACGGCGCCAAGCCGCTCGCGCGCGGCATCAACCGCGGCTACATCGACGGCCGGATGGTCGCCTACCTCAACTGGGACCTGATCGCCGCGATCACACCGAACCTGCCCTGGTCCACGGTCGGGCTGATCCTGGCCAACCAGCCCTGGTCCGGCTGGTACTCGGTCGGCAAGAACACCTGGGCACTGGCACACACCACCCAGTTCACCGCCCCCGGCTGGCGCTACCTCGACTCGTCCTCGGGCTACCTGGGCGGCAACCGCAACAACGGCAGCTACGTGTCGCTGCGCTCCCCCACCGGCGGCGACTACAGCACCGTCATCGAGACCATGGACGCCACGTCGGCGCAGCAGCTCACCATGAACGTCACCGGCGGGCTCTCCACCGGCCAGGTGCACGTCTGGTCCACGAACCTGAACTCGACGAACCCGAACGACTTCTTCGTCCGCGGCGCGGACATCACCCCGTCGGGCGGATCGTTCTCGCTCACCGTCCAGCCCGGACACCTCTACACCGTCACCACGACCACGGGGCAGGGCAAGGGCACCGCCACCAGCCCGGCCCAGGGCTCGCTCGGCCTGCCGTACCGCGACGACTTCGACGGGTACGCCGCCGGTCGGATACCGAAGTACCTCCAGGACATGCAGGGCGCGTTCGAGACCGTCGGCTGCGGTGGCGGCCGGGCCGGCATGTGCCTGCGGCAGATGTCCGCGCAGGCGCCGATCACCTGGAAGACCCTCGCCGACCCGGCCACCTACGGCGGCAACCTGAGCTGGGGCAACTACACCGTCTCCGCCGACGTCCTGCTCGAACAGTCCGGCTACGCCCAGATCCAGGGCCGCGTCGGCACCACGAACCTCGACCCGATCGGCCGGTACAACGGCTACTTCCTGCGGGTCACCGACTCCGGCTCGTGGTCGATCCTGCGCAACAACACCGCCGGGCAGCTCGCCACGCTGCGCAGCGGAAACGTCGCGGCGCTGGGCACCGGCCGCTGGCACAGCCTCGCGCTGGGCTTCTCCGGCACCACCATCACCGCCACCATCGACGGCACGACCGTCGGCACGGTCACCGACTCCACGTTCGGCACCGGCCAGGTCGGCTTCGGCACCAGCCAGGGCGAGACCGCCCAGTTCGACAACCTGTCGGTCGTCGCCGGCCCGGGCGGCAACCCCGGGGGTACGAGCGGCGCGTGGCTCAACCCCAACTCGAGCCGCTGCCTGGACGTGCCGAACCAATCCCAGACAAACGGCACCCAGACGACGTTGTGGGAGTGCAACGGCGGCACCAACCAGCAGTGGACGACGACCTCCGGCCGACAGCTCCAGGTGTACGGCACCAAGTGCCTCGACGCCGAGGGACAAAGCACCTCGTCCGGCACCCGGGTCATCATCTGGGACTGCAACGGCGGTGCCAACCAGCAGTGGAACGTCAACACCGACGGCACGATCACCGGCGTCCAGTCCGGACTGTGCCTGAGCCCGAACGGCGGCGGGACCGGCAACGCCACCCCGATCGTCCTGTCCGCCTGCACCGGCGGCAGCAGCCAGAAGTGGAGCCGGGCGTGACGGCCCGACCTTCGCCGACCGTACCCATCCGCCGCGGCGCGGCCTACCGGGGAGATGACCTGTGAACTCAACGCTATGGAGACCCGACCGCCGGACCAGACGATGGCTCGCGCTGGCCGTGACCATGCTCGCCCTGCTCGGGCTGGCCCCGGTCGTCGCCGGCGGGCTGAGCCCGACCGTCGCCCGGGCGGACAACCCGATCGTGCAGACCATCTACACGGCCGACCCGGCCCCGCTCGTGTACAACAATCGGGTCTACCTGTACACCGGCCACGACGAGGACAACTCGACCTGGTTCACCATGAAGGAGTGGCGGGTCTTCTCGTCCGACGACATGGTCAACTGGACCGACCACGGATCGCCGCTCAGCCTCGCCACGTTCAGCTGGGCCAAGCAGGACGCGTGGGCCGGCCAGGCGGTCCACCGCAACGGCAAGTTCTACTGGTACGTGCCGATGGTCGTGCGGGCCACCGGCCAGATGGGCATCGGGGTGGCGGTGGCGGACAGCCCCACCGGCCCGTTCCGCGACGCCATCGGGCGTCCGCTGGTGAGCAACGGCGAGATCGACCCGACCGTGTTCATCGACGACGACGGTCAGGCGTACCTGTACTGGGGCAACCCGCGCCTGTGGTACGTGAAGCTGAACGCGGACATGATCTCGTACTCGGGCAGCCCGACGCAGATCCCGCTGACCACAGCGGGCTTCGGGGCACGGACCGGTGACGCGAACCGGCCCACCCTCTACGAGGAGGGGCCGTGGGTGTACAAGCGCAACGGCCTCTACTACATGGCGTTCGCGGCCAAGTGCTGCTCCGAGTTCGTCGCCTACTCGACCGCGCCCGGGCCGCTGGGCCCGTGGACGTACCGCGGGACGATCATGCCGACCCAGGGCAGCAGCTTCACCAATCACCCCGGGATCATCGACTTCAAGGGCAACTCGTACTTCTTCTACCACAACGGCGCGTTGCCCGGCGGCGGCGGTTTCACCAGGTCGGTGGCGGTGGAGAAGTTCTCCTACGGCGCGGACGGCTCGATCCCCACGATCAACATGACCACCACCGGCGCCCCGCAGGTCGGCACCCTGGACCCGTACGCCCGGCAGGAGGCCGAGACGATGGCCTGGGGGCAGGGAGTGGAGACCGAGGCGTCCTCCCTGGGCGGGCGGAACGTCGGCTACATCGACAACGGGGACTACATCAAGGTCAAGGGCGTGGCCTTCGGCGCCGGCGCGACCAAGTTCACCGCGATGGTGGCCTCGGCCGGTAGCGGGGGGTCAATCGAGCTGCGCCTGGACAGCGTGACCGGCCCGCTGGTGGGCACCTGTCAGGTGACCCCCACCGGCGACTGGCAGACGTGGACCAACCCGAGCTGCCCGGTCAGCGGTGCCACCGGCACCCACGACCTCTACCTGCGGTTCACCGGCGGCAGCGGCTCGCTGTTCAACATCGACCACTGGTGGTTCACCTCCAGCCTCAGCGGCACCCCGCCGCCGGTCCCGCCGTCGACCCCGCCGCCCTCCTCTCCCCCGCCGCCCAGCACGCCGCCGCCGACCGGCGGCGCCTGCACCGCCACCTACCGCACCACCAACTCCTGGTCCGGCGGTTTCCAGGCCGAGGTGACGGTCACCGCCGGCGCCGCGGCACTCAACGGCTGGTCGGTGCGGTGGAACCTCGCCGGTGGCCAGAGCATCAGCCAGGTCTGGAGCGGCACGCTGAGCACCAGCGGATCCACGGCGACCGTCCGTAACGCGGCGTACAACGGCTCGGTGCCCGCGTCCGGCTCGACCACGTTCGGTTTCATCGCCGACGGCTCCCCGTCCACCCCGTCCCTGACCTGCACCAGCCCGTGAGAGGAGCGTTCATGCGTACGACAGTGAGGAGATGGCTCACCGCGGGCGCCGCGCTGGCCCTGCTGGCCGCCGGTGTGCTCACGCCCGCCGGCCCGGCGGTCGCCGAGTCCAACGGCGGCACCCGGGTGATGCCGCTCGGTGACTCCATCACCGAGGGCACCCAGGTGCCGGGCGGCTACCGGATCGGCCTGTGGCAGCGGCTGGCCGGCGGCGGCTACCGGGTCGACCTGGTCGGCTCCCAGTTCAACGGGCCGGGCAACCTCGGCGACCACGACCACGAGGGCCACCCCGGCTGGCGCATCGACCAGATCGACGCCAACATCACCGGCTGGCTGAACGCCTACCAGCCGCGCACCGTGCTGCTGCACATCGGCACCAACGACATCCTGCAGAACTACAACGTCTCGACGGCGCCCAACCGGCTCTCCTCGCTCATCGACCGCATCACCACCACGGCGCCGAACGCGGACGTGTTCGTCGCGCAGATCATCCCGCTCGCCAACTCCGGCCAGGCGGCGGCGGTGCGCACGTTCAACGCCGCGCTGCCCGGCATCGTGCAGTCGAAGGTGAACGCCGGCAAGCGGGTCCACCTGGTCGACCAGTACTCGGCGCTGACCACCGCCGACCTGATCGACGGCATCCACCCGACCGCCACCGGCTACGACAAGATGGCCGCGGTCTGGTACCGCGCGTTGCAGTCGGTGTCCGGCAGCATCGGCACCCCAGGCAGCAGCGGCGGCACGTACCAGAACGTGCAGCTCGTCGGCGCCGGCTCGGGCCGGTGCCTGGACGTGCCGAACGGCAGCACCACGAACGGCACCGCCGTGCAGCTGTACGACTGCTGGGGCGGCACCATGCAGCGCTGGACCTACACCTCGGCCAAGCAGTTGCAGGTGCTCGGCAACAAGTGCCTCGACGCGAGCGGGCGGGGCACCGCGAACGGCACCAGCGTGATCATCTGGGACTGCAACGGCCAGCCCAACCAGCAGTGGAACCTCAACGCCAACGGCACGATCAGCGGCGTCCAGTCCGGGCGCTGCCTGGACGCGGCCGGCTACGGCACCGCCAACGGGACCAGGATCAACCTCTGGGACTGCCACGGCGGCACCAACCAGCAGTGGAGCGCACGCGCCTGACCGGCGTGCGACGGGCTCCCCGGCGGGCGACACCGCCGGGGAGCCCGTCCGGGCGGCGCCCGCCGCATGACCAGCGGCGGGCCCGGCGGGTACGTAGAGTGAGAGCCATGTCGAAGCCGCCGCTGCCCGAGCCCGCCGTCGCCATGCTGGGCAAGCCGAATCCCGCCGTCATCGCCACGCTGCGCGACGGCCAGCCGGTGTCCGCGGCCACCTGGTACCTGTGGGAGGACGGCCGCGTCCTGGTGAACATGGACGAGGGCCGCCGCCGGCTGGCACACCTGCGCAGCGATCCCCGGGTCTCCCTGACCGTGCTGGACGAGGGGAACTGGTACACCCACGTCAGCCTGATCGGGCGGGTGGTCGAGCTGCGCGACGACGAGGGCCTGGCGGACATCGACCGGATCTCGCAGCACTACACCGGGAAGCCGTACCCCCGGCGGGACCGCGCCCGGGTCAGCGCCTGGATCGAGATCGAGCGCTGGCACGGGTGGGGCGCGCACAAGGACAACAGCCAGACCGGCTGACGGCGCCCCCACGATGTCCGACCCATGCGGAAGAGTGTCGGGCATGAGTGAGCCGTACGACCCGAAGGCAGCGCTGCACCACTACCTGCGCGCGATCCGGGAGAACCTGATCTGGAAGCTCGACGGGCTGAGCGAACGTGAGGCCCGGCTCCCCCGCACCGCGACCGGGAACAACCTGCTGGGGGTGCTCAAGCACTGCCTGAACGTCGAGGCCGGCTACTTCGGGCCCACGTTCGGCCGCGAGTTCCCCACACCGGCGGAGCTGGTCGCCGCCGAGACGTTCGACGCGGACCCGCAGGCCGACTGGTACGCCCGCGAGGACGAGACCAAGGACGGGCTGATCGACCTGTACCGCCGGGTCGGCGCGTTCGCGGACGAGACGATCGAGACGCTGCCGCTGGACGCGCCGGGGCGGGTGCCGTGGTGGCAGCCGGGCCGGCAGGACGTGACGCTGCACCAGGTCATCGTGCACGTCTGCGTCGACCTGGCCCGGCATGCCGGGCACGCCGATGTCATGCGTGAGCAGCACGACGCGGCGATCGGGCTGGGGCGGGACAACCGGAACGTTCCCGAGGGCTACGACTGGCCGGCGTACGTCAGTAAGCTGTCGGCGCTCGCCGACCGGTTCGCGTAGGCGGCCTTCCGGTATGGCGGGCCGGAAGTTTCAACCATATTTCGGACAGCGGATCGACAGGACCAGCAGCATCGTGAAGCATCTATCCCATGAAGATCCGGCCCGCCGTCGCCCCGCCGACCGCTGAGGACACCGGTCCCGCGCAGCCCCCCGCCGACCGGCCCTCGGACGACCGCCCCACGGACGAGCGCCCGTCGGACGGCAGGCGCCGGTGGCGGCCGAACCCGGAGTGGACGCTGGCGATCCTGGGTAGCCTGCTGCTGGCGGTGGTGCTGACCTGGCCGACGATGCGGCACCCGGCGACCACGATCCCGGGCGACCTCGGCGACCCGACGTTGCAGGCGTGGCAGGTCGCCTGGTCCGGGCACGCCCTGCTAAGCGATCCGGCGAACCTCTGGAACTCGAACACGTTCTATCCGGAGCGCTACACCTACGCCTACAGCGACACCCTGCTCGGGTACGCCCCGTTCGGGATGCTCGGCTCCGGCTTCGAGGCCGCGGTGATCCGCTACAACGTGCTCTACGTGCTGCTGCACGCGCTGGCGTTCCTCGGGGCGTACGCGCTGGCCCGGCAGCTCGGCGCCAACCGCTGGGGCGGTGCGGTCGCCGGGATCGCGTGGGCGTACGCGCCCTGGCGGCTGGCGCACTCCGGTCACCTGAACATCCTGTCCAGTGGCGGGATCGCGCTGGCGCTGGCGATGCTGGCCCGCGGTCACGGCTGGTCGCTACGCCACGGCTACCGGCCGGAACGACGCAAGCCCGGCTGGGCGGTGGCCGGGTGGCTCGTCGCGGCCTGGCAGGTCACGCTCGGCTTCGGCATCGGGCTGCCGCTCGTCTACTTCCTGCTGGCTGCCGTGCTGGTGGCGGCCGGCTGCTACGGCTGGTCCTGGTGGCGCAAGCGGGAGCGGCCACCGTTCGGCCGGCGGCTGCTGATCGCCGACCTGGCCGGCGGCGCCGTGTTCGGCACCGTGACGCTGCTGCTCGGGCTGGTCTACCTGCGCGTGGTCGACCTCAACCCGCAGGCCGTCCGCTCGCTGGACTGGACGAAGATGTTCTCCCCGCCGCTGATCGGGTTCATCACCGCGCCCGGCGACTCGTGGTTGTGGGGGGAACGGCACGCCGCCGCCCGCGAACAGCTGACCTGGCCGCCGGAGATGGCACTGCTGCCCGGCATGACGCTGATCGGGCTGGCCGCGGCGGGGTTGTTCGTCTCGGCGTTCCCGGTGCGGCACCGGGTCGCGCTGGGGCTCGGCGTGACCGGCACCGTGCTGCTGGGCCTGGGCGCCACGCTCGGCGGCGACGGCGACCCCGGCTACCTGACGTTGTCAAACCTCCTGCCGGGCTGGGACGCGTTGCGCACCCCGGGCCGGATGATGCACTGGACCAGCCTGCTGCTCGCCGTGCTGGCGGCCGGGCTGGTGACAGCGCTGGCCGAGTCGTGGCGCCGGCCCGCCGCCGCGCGCGCGTCCCGGGCGGTGGCGGCGCTGGTCCTGCTGGTGCCGCTCGCCCTGGTCACGCTGGAGGGCGTGAACCGCACGCCGCACCCGGTGGTGCCGACGCCACCGGCGGCGATGCGGACCGCGCCGGAACCGATGCTGGTGCTGCCCGCCGGCGGGGTGGGCGACCTGAACTACATGCTGTGGTCGACCGACGGATTCCCCCGGATCACCAACGGGCTCGGCGGTTTCGAGCCGGTCACCCAGGCCCAGACACGGGTCGCCGTGGCGACGTTCCCCGACGCGGGCAGCGTGGCGTACCTGCGCGGAATCGGCGTGCGGTCGGTCGTCGCGGTGCCGAGCCGCGCGGCGGGTACGCCGTGGGAGGGCATCGAGACCCGGCCGGTCGACGGGCTGGGCATCACCCGGGAGGAAGTCGATGGCACGCTTGTCTACCGCCTCTGACGCCGTGGGCACCGGTCCCGCATGCCCGGGCCGGGCGGGGTGAGCGCCGTGCGGTTGTCGGTGGTGGTGCCCTGCTTCAACGAGGAAGCGTCGGTGGAGCGGCTGCACGAGATGCTCAGCGTCGCGTTCGCCGAGCTCACCGATGTGGACGTCGAGGTGGTGTACGTCGACGACGGAAGCGAGGACGGCACGCTGGTGGCACTGCGCCGGCTCGCCGCCGCCGACCCAGCCGTCTGCTACACGTCGCTGAGCCGCAACTTCGGCAAGGAGGCGGCCATGCTCGCCGGCCTGCGCCGGGCCACCGGCGACGCGGTGGTCATCATGGACGCCGACCTGCAGCACCCGCCGCGGTTGCTGCCCGAGATGGTGATGCTCTACCGCCAGGGCTTCGACCAGGTGATCGCCCGCCGGGACCGCCGTGGTGACCGGTTCATCCGGATGGTCGCCTCGCGCTCCTTCTACCGCCTGGTCAACTGGTGGATAGACGTACGCCTGCTCGACGGCGCCGGCGACTTCCGGCTGCTTTCCCGGCTCGCGGTGAACGCGATCCTGGCGATGCCGGAGTACAACCGCTTCTCCAAGGGCCTGTTCTCGTGGATCGGTTTCCGCACCGCCGTGGTGGCGCACCGCAACGAGACCCGGCAGGCCGGGCGGAGCCGCTGGACGTTCGGCAAGCTGTTCAACTACGCGTTCGACGGCCTGCTGTCGTTCAACAACCGGCCGCTGCGCCTGGCGATCTACGGCGGCCTGTTCCTCACGCTCATCGCCGTGGGCTACATGGCCTGGGTGGTCGCGGACGCCGTGGAGAAGGGCATCGACGTGCCCGGCTACACCACGATCATCGTCAGCGTGATCGGGCTCGGCGGCATCCAGATGATGATCCTCGGGGTGATCGGCGAGTACATCGGCCGGATCTACTACGAGACCAAACGCCGTCCGCACTATCTCGTGCAGGAGACCGAGCGCGTCGTCGATGCCCCCGGCCGGACCTCCCGGATTCCGGAGCAGCGTACGGCCACCGGCGAATCGATGGCCGGCGAAACCGGCTGAGCAACCCCGATCGGTGGGTGCCGATAGGCGCAGAATCGTTCTCTTTTCGCAGGTGGCGGGCGGTTGCTATGGTCGCCCGCGACGCCGGAGACCGGCGCCGAGGAAAGGGTTGCGATGGGGCTGATGGACAAGCTCCGGGGCGAACTCATCGACATCATCGAGTGGCTGGACGACAGCCGCGACACGATCGTCTGGCGGTTCCCCCGGTATCAGAACGAGATCAAGATGGGCGCCCAACTGGTCGTCCGGGAGTCCCAGACGGCGGTGTTCGTCAACGAGGGGAAGATCGCCGACGTCTTCACTCCGGGGACGTACACGCTGGAGACCCGCAACCTGCCGATCCTGTCCACCCTGAAGGGCTGGAAGTACGGCTTCAACTCGCCGTTCAAGGCCGAGGTGTACTTCGTCAACACCCGGCAGTTCACCGACATGAAGTGGGGCACCCAGAACCCGGTCATCCTGCGCGACGCCGAGTTCGGCGTGGTCCGGGTACGGGCGTTCGGCGCCTTCGCGGCCCGCGTGGTGGACGCGTCGCGCCTGCTGCGGGAACTGGTCGGCACCGACCCGCAGTTCCGCACCGAGGAGGTGCAGGAGTACCTGCGGCAGCTCATGGTGGGACGCCTCGGCGGCGCGCTCGCCACGGCCGGCGTGCCGCTGCTGGACCTCGCCGCGCACCAGGACGCGATCGGCCGGCGGCTGGCCGCCGTGCTGACCGAGGAACTGGCCGAAGTCGGCATCGCGATCCCCAAGTTCGTCATCGAGAACGTGTCTGTGCCGCCGGAGGTCGAGCAGGCGCTGGACAAGCGGACCAGCATGGGCGCGGTCGGTGACCTGGACCGGTACACCCGTTTCCAGGCCGCGAACGCGATGGAGGCCGCGGCGAACAACCCGGGTGGCGAGGCGGGCGCGGGCATCGGCCTGGGCATGGGCATGGCGATGGGCCAGCAGATGGCCCGGTCGATGGGCGGTGGCGCGGCCACGCAGCCGGCGCAGCCCGCCCCCGCCGAGCCGCCGCCGCTGCCGGGCCAGGCCCAGTGGTACGTCGGCGTCGGCGGCCAGCGCCAGGGTCCGTACGACCTCGGCGCGCTGGCCGAGCAGGCGAACGCGGGCGCGCTCGGCGCGGACACGCTCGTCTGGCGTACCGGGATGGCGCAGTGGCAGCCCGCCGGGCAGGTGCCCGAGCTGGCGTCGGTGCTCGCCAGCGTCCCGCCGCCGCTTCCGCCGCAATGAGCGACACGGCTGTCTCGCCGCCCTCCTACCAGTGCGGGGGGTGCGGCGCCCGGGTCGAGTTCGCACCCGGCACGACCGCGCTGAGCTGCCCGTACTGCGGGCACCGGCAGGAGATCGCCGGTGCCGGCCGGGAGGTGCGCGAGCATGCGTACGCGGAACTGGCGTCGCTGCCCCGCAAGCCGGTGGCGAGCGTCGGCGCGCACACGTTCGTCTGCCCGGGCTGCGGTGCACGGACGGAGAGCGACGCGCTGGCGCAGCGCTGCCAGTTCTGCGCGGCTCCCCTGGTGGCCGACGCCGGGGCGGGTGAGCTGATCGCGCCGGAGGCGGTGCTGCCGTTCGCCGTCGACCGCAACGGTGTGCGGACGGCCCTGGGCCAGTGGTGCCGCAGCCGCTGGTTCGCGCCCGGGAGCCTGAAGAAGATCAGCGAGGCGGAGACGCTGAAGGGCACGTACCTTCCGCACTGGACGTTCGACGCGCGGACCGTGTCGGACTACCAGGGTCAGCGGGGCGAGCACTACTACGTCACCGAGACGTACACGGTGACGGTCGACGGCAAGCAGGAGACGCGAACCCGGCAGGTGCGGCACACCCGGTGGCATCCGGCCGCCGGGACCGTACGCCGGGACTTCGACGACGTGCTGGTGCCCGCCACCACCCACCTGCCCACCGAGCAGTTGGACAAGCTGGCGCCGTGGCCGCTGGCCGAGGCGGCCGCGTTCCACGGTGACTACCTGGCCGGATACCAGGCGCTGCGGTACGACACCGAGCCCGAGGCGGGCCTGACCGAGGCGAAGGCGCGGATGGCTCCGGTCATCGAGGGGGACTGCCGGTCGGACATCGGCGGTGACGAGCAGCGGGTGTCCGCCGTGGACACCACGTACTCCGACGTGTCGTACAAGCTGGTCCTGCTGCCGGTGTGGATCGCCGCGTACCTGCACGCGGGCCGGTCGTACCAGGTGCTGGTGAACGCCCGCACCGGTGAGGTCATCGGCGAGCGTCCCTACAGCACGGCGAAGATCGTGGCGGCGGTGCTGGCCGCGCTGGCGCTCGTCGCGCTCGTGGTGGCGTACGCGATGAACCGCTGACGCGTACGGGCCACCGGTGTGCCGCACCGGTGGCCCGTACGCATCGCGCGAGGGGAGATGTCCGAGCGGCCGATGTGCCGCCGCGCGGGTCCACAGCAGAGTGAGGGCACCACCACCATCGGCCGGGCGGCGACGGAGGGAAGCCCCGATGGACTCACTGCGGAAGACCTCGCTGGTCGCGGGCGGCGCCTATCTGCTCACCTTCGTCTCGATCCCCACCGTCGCCCTGTACGCCCCGGTCCGCGAGCCGGACTACGTCCTCGGCACCACGTCGCAGGCCCCGGTCGTCCTCGGCGGCGTCCTGGAGATGGTCGTCGCGCTCGCCTGCATCGGCACCGCCGTCGCGCTGTACCCGGTGCTCCGGCAGCAGGGCCCGGCCCGCGCGCTGGGCTTCGTCGGCGCCCGGGTGCTCGAAGCCGCCGGCATCCTCGTCGGCGTCGCGAGCATCCTGACGCTCGTCGCGCTGCGGGACTCCGCCGCCGGGCCGGACGCGCTCGTCACCGGCCGGACGCTCGTCGCCTTCTACGACTCGGTGTTCCTGCTCAGCCAGGGCTTCCTGCCCGCCGTGAACGCGCTGCTGCTGGGCACGCTGCTCTACCAGTCGCGTCTCGTACCGCGCGTGCTGCCGCTGCTCGGGCTCGCCGGGGCACCGCTGCTCGTCGCCTCCGACCTCGGCACGCTGTTCGGCGCCTGGGACCGGCTGTCAGCGGTGGCGGCGGTCGCCGCGCTTCCCATCGCGGTGTGGGAGTTCTCGCTCGGCGTCCACCTGGTCGTCAAGGGCTTCCGGCCCTCTCCCGTCACGGCCGGCGCGGTGGAGCCCCGGCCGGTCCGGGACGCCACCGTCTGAGCCCTGTCAGGCCCGCGCGCCGCCGTCGACCCGCAGCACCGTACCGGTGACGAAGGAGGCGCGGTCGCTGAGCAGCCAGGCGGCGGCCTGGGCGATCTCGTCGGGCTCGGCGGCCCGGCGCAGCGGCGTGGCCGCCGCGAGACGGTCGATGATCCCGGGCGACTCGGCGTCCCAGGACCGCATCATCTCGGTGAGCGTGCTGCCCGGGGCGATCGCGTTGACGCGGATGCCCTCCGGTCCGTAGGTGACCGCCGCGGACTCGGTGAGGCTGTTGACCGCGCGCTTCATCGCCCCGTACGCGGGCAGCGCGGGGTTGCCCATCAGGCTGCCGACGCTGGAGTTGTTCACGATCGCGCCGGTGCCGGCGGTGGCCCGGATCGCCGCGACCTCGGCGACCAGGGCGAGCCACGGCCCCTTCAGGTTGACGGTGTAGACGTGGTCGAAGTCCTCTTCGCGCACCCGGTCCATCGGTCCGGGCGGCACGATCGTCGCGCCGTTGTTGAAGGCGACGTCGAGGCGGCCGTACACCTCGACCGTGCGGTCGACCGCGGCGCGCACGCTCGCCGCGTCGGCCAGGTCGCAGACGACGTACTCGGCGGTGCCGCCCGCGGCCCGGACCTGCTCGGTGACCGCCTTCAACTGCTCCTCGGTCCGGGCGGCGAGCAGCACCCGGGCGCCCTCGGCGGCGAACAGCCGGGCCGCCGCGGCGCCGATGCCGCGCCCGGCGCCGGTGATGAAGGCGACCTTGCCGGCGAGCAGGCCGGCGGTCGGGTGGACTGTCGTGTCGGTTCGTGTGGTGTCCATGCCGGCAAGCCTGGGGCCGGTCGCGGAGCCCATCCAGGCACCGGCGGTACCTGGTTACGCTCCGCGGCACGCGGGCACACTGGGGTCGTGGACCGACGTGAGCTGGCAGTGTTCCTGCGCAGCAGGCGGGAGCGGATCGCCCCGGCCGACGTGGGCCTGCCCGCCGGACGGCGCCGCCGCACCCCGGGACTGCGCCGGGAGGAGGCGGCGCGGCTGGCGTTCATCTCGACCGAGTACTACACCCGGCTGGAGCAGGGCCGGGGTCCGCGTCCGTCGCGGGAGGTGCTGGCCGGGCTGGCCCGCGCGCTGCGGCTGTCCGACGCCGAACGCGACCACCTCCACCACCTGGCCGGGGAGCCGCCCGCGCCGCCGCCCGGGCCACCCCGGGAGGTACGCCAGAGCGTGCTGGACCTGCTGCACCGGCTGCCGCAGGCGGCGGCGTTCGTGACCTCGGCGACGTTCGAGGTGATCGCCTGGAACGACCTCGCGGCAGCGCTCATGGAGGACTTCTCCGCGGTGTCCCGGCGGGACCGCAACCTGGTCCGCCGGGCGTTCCTCGGCCCGCACCTGATGTACGGCGTGTCGGACGCGAGCGAGTTCGCCCGCCACTCGGTCGGACGGCTGCGCGCCGCCGCGGCCCGCTATCCGGACGACCCGGAGATGGCCGCGCTGATCGCCGAGCTGCTCGCCGGGAGCAAGGAGTTCGCCCGCCTGTGGGCCTCCCACGACGTCGGCGGTGCGCGGACGCTGTGCAAGACGTTCCGGCACCCGCTGGTCGGGCCGGTGACTGTCAACTGCGACGTCCTCGACATCACCGACCGCGACCAGCAGGTGGTCATCTACACCGCCACGCCCGGCTCCCCCTCGGAGGAGGCGCTGCGGCTGCTCTCCGTGATCGGCACCCAGCGGATGACCGTCGAGCACTGAGCCGCCCGCCCGCGCTGGAACGCCACGGGTGTCCGGGCGGCCTGCGGCACCCGTGGCGTTCCACTCGCTGTGGGTCAGCAGCCGATGCGGGTGGAGCCCATCGCCACGTCGTCGTACCAGAGGGTGTCGGCGCCGCCGCCGTAGCTCTCCCAGCCCAGCTTCAGGTCGGTGAGCTGCGGTCGCCAGGTGCGGTTGTACCACTGGCCGTCGATGTCGTGCGTCGGTACGCCGTCGGCGGTCAGCCCGGTCACGGCGACGCCGTCCAGCCAGGTACGCAGCTGACCGGCAGAACCGTCCACCATGAACTCCAGGCAGGCCCAGCGGTTTGTGGGCAGCGGCACGCTCTGCGCCACCCCGGCCGGGCTCTGCTCGGGCAGCGTGGCGTCGTCGGAGGCGCGGTTCCACTGGAGTGCGCCGTTCTGGCCGCCCAGCCGCAGGTCCCGGTTGCCGTCGGCGGCGTCGGACATGGTGATCATCGTGGTGTGGTCGGTGGGCTGGGCGGTGGTGTGCCGCACCCAGATCCGGGCGTACCGGACGCTGCCCAGGCCGCTGAGGTTCTTCGTGGTCCGGACGAAGACGTGGTTGCAGTACCCGGCCGCGCCGTTGATCCGTACCGCCCGGCTGCCGCTGTGCGTGGTGGACGTGTCGATGGTGGCCGTGCCGGCGCCGGAACAGTCCGGGCTCACCACGCTCCAGTCACCCGACGGCGTCGGACCGGTCTGGTTCTCGAAGCCGTCGCAGAGCACCGCCCCCGCGCACCCGCTCGGCGGCGGGGTGGTCGGCGGCGGCGTCGTGGGCGGCGGGGTTGTCGGTGGAGCAGTCGTGGGCGGCGCGGTGGTGGGCGGTGGCGTGGTCGGCGGGGCGGTGGTCGGCACCGTCGTGGTGGGCGGCGGTGTGGTCGGCCCGGCGCCGTTGCACGGTACGCCGTTGAGGCTGAACCCGGTCGGCGCGCCGCCGGCGGTGCCGTACGTGCCCTGCACGCCGAACTCGGTCGAGCCGCCGGCCGGAATGCTGCCGTTGTACGACATGCTGCGGGCGGTCACCGTCGACCCGGACTGGCTCACTGTGGCGTTCCAGCCGTTCGTGACGCGCTCGTCCCCGGCATACGTCCAGGTGACGGTCCAGCCGGACACGGCGGTGTCACCCGGTGACACAGTGATGTTCGCGGTGAACCCGCCGGGCCACTGGTTGGGTGTGTAGTCGACCCGGCAGCCCTGTGCGGCTGCGGCCGGGCCGGTGAGCAGGGCCGTACCGGCCGCGGTGACGGCGGCCAGCGCGGCGACGGCCGCCATGAGCGGGGCGGGACGGGCACGGAGAATCGTCATGGGAAGTCCTTCGGCGTCGGACAGGGCGCAGCAGCGCGCGTCCTCGTCGGACGCGGCGGTGCGCGAGGGTGCGGCGCGGCGATGCGCCACGGTGAGTGGTCGATGCGTACGACCGATGTGCCCGGCTCGAAGGTGGCCCGGTCAGCCGCCGGGGTCCGGTTCTCGCGGACCTCGGCGGCGCCCAGCCCAATCTATTTACCGTCGCCTATCCAATCAAGGCCTCCGCCCGCGCGGATGCCCGTCATCCCGGATCGGCGCCCACGCCGCTGCGCAGGGGTTGCCAGCCGTCGCGGTAGCGCACGCCGCCGGGTCGCAGCCGGACCCGGTCGTGCGGCGTACCGGGGACCGGCTCGGTCCGGATCACCTGTGGCCGGTCCACCACGACGCAGACGTCCTCCCCCGGCCACCACCAGCCGCAGGAGCGGGCCAGGTCGGCCCAGGTGTCCAGGTGTCCGGCCTCGTCCGGCCCGTACCGGGCGAGACCGAGCCGGCGCAGCACGTCGTAGTAGGCGATCCACGACGCGTCCTGCTGCCCGTACCAGCACACGGGCACCGGGCCGTCACTTGCGAGCGCCGCACGCACCGGCAGGTAGAACCCGTGCGCGAGGCTGCGGTGCAGCGCCGCGCGTACCCCCTGGTGCAGCACGACGGCGAGCGGTACGCCGCCGTCGAACGCCCGCTGCGGTGCCAGCTCGGGCCACGGCTCCTTGGCCTTGCCCCGGCGCGCGGGCGACAGCTCGGGATCGGTGTGCACGACGCCCGCGCTGAGCGCGCCCCGGAGCTGGGAGACGACCACGGCGATGTCGCTCGCCAGCAGCGGCGTCCGGGGCGGCCGTACCGCCCGGATGCGCTCGTGGAGCCCTTCGAGGGTGGGCCAGCCGCTGACCATAGGCAGCGCCTTGGCCGGCGAGTCGACCCATTCGAAGCGAGGTCGCGGCCGCGACGCCCTCGCGTAGACGGCGGTCAGGCAGCGCTCGGCGGTCTGCCGGTCGGCCGGCTGTGTGGACAGGGCGTGGTCGAGCCATTCCTGGCGGATCCGGACCGCCTGCTGCCACAGTTCGTGCGGGATCTTCGCGGCGTCGTCGCGCCGCGGGGAGGCGCTCATCGCGCCGGGGCGTCACCGCCCTTCCGGTAGGAGATCATGGAACGACTCTGACCCATGTCTCGGCACCGCTCAAGCGAATTCCGTACCGTGACCGCATCCGCAGTGCCCGGCCAGGAGAGAAGGGAACACCGTTGCCCGTGGACAGTGACCGCTTGACCCGACCCCCTGTCATCACCGCGCAGATGCTCATCCGCCGGCCCGCCGCCGAGGTCTTCCAGGCGTTCGCCGACCCGGCGGTGACCACGAGGTTCTGGTTCACCAGGAGCAGCGGCCGGCTGGAACCCGGCGCCGTCGTCACCTGGGACTGGGAGATGTACGGCGTCTCCACTGTCGTGACGGTCAAGGAGGTGGAGGAGAACCGCCGCATCCTGGTCGAGTGGGATCCGGAGTCCCCCACCCGGGTCGAGTGGCGGTTCCTGCCGGGTGGGGACGACACCACGCTGGTCCGGGTCACCGAGACCGGCTTCGCCGGCAACGCCGACCAGGCCGTGAGCAAGGCGATCGACTCGATGGGCGGGTTCACCATGGTCCTCTGCGCCGCAAAGGCGCTGCTGGAGCAGGGGGTGCTGCTGAACGCGGTCGGCGACGCCCACCCGTCCGGCTTCGAGGAATGACCACGCCGGCCACCGGCGCGAACAGGGGCGGAGCCGGATCGGCTGCCCGGATCGCGGCCACGAGCTGCGCCAGCTGCGGGTAGTCGGCGCGGGCCGCGTGGAGAAGGTGGTCCGCGTCGGTGTGGTTGCCGAGATACGACTCGGCGGCCGCCCGCAGAAGGAGCGCGACGGCACAGAGGTCGACCGGCTCGGCACCCGGGCGGACGTCGAGGAGCAGCGATCGCGCATCCTCGGGCCGCTGGTTGAGCAGATGTGCCAGGCTCATCGCGATCCGGGCGGACAACACTCGCGGCTGCGTCCGGGCGGCGATCCGGGCGAGTTCCGAGATCTCCCGCACCTCCCGGCGTTCCACCGGCGCGCCGGCCACCACCGCGGCGTACAGGTACCACAGCCCGAACTGGACGCTCAGCGTCTGGCCGATCGCGGCGGCGGCCGCGGGATCGGTGCTGCCCGCGCGAGCCAGTGCCGCGAGCCGCTCGGCCTCCGTGATCAGTTCGGCCGACGGGGTGGCTTCCGTCATCAGTCTCTGCTGGTAGGCAGCGAGGGCCAGGAGCGGAGCGTCGTCGGCGCGGGCCTGAATCCCGACCCGGTGGACGTCACCACCCGCTCGGGTGACCGCCCGCAGAGCCCTGATCACCTCCTCCTGGTAGTAACCCGCCCGCAGCCCGTCACGGGCGGCTGCCGGAGCCCGGAGCCAGCGGAGCACGTTCTGGCCGTCGCTGCAGGTCGAACGCCCCGGAAGGAGGAGGTTGGTCAGGCCGAGCAGCGCCCCGACGAACGCGGCGCAGAGCAACGTCAACCGCGTCGACGCCGTACCGGTGGACGTCGACGCGACGGCGAGTGCCGTCGCGACGCACAGGTTGGTCAGCGGGCCACCCAGATTGAACAGCACCATCCGCAGCGGCAACGCCGGCATCGACGGCGAAGGCCGGACCGCCACCTCGTTGCGCCAACCGTTGAACGGCGCGATACGGACCGCGACGACCGGCAGGCGCAGCAGCTTCGCCACGACGAGGTGTCCGCACTCGTGCAGGGCGAGGTGCAGCCACAGCGACGCGCAGGTGAGGCCGGCGGCGGCGATCGCATCCGTCACGGACTCGGTGACGAGCAGCGCGAACGCCGCCGCCTCGACCGCCAGGAGGAGTGACACGGCGACCAGCCGGCGGCGGAGCTTCACCAGGAGAGGGTACGGCCGGACAGGCGGCTGCTGGGGGACACGCACACCCGCGCCCGGCATCACCACGACCCTGCGGTACGGCCTGATGCGGCCGGAGCTGCGTGCCGAGGCCGGCGCCTTCACGGCCGAGACCGTCTGAAGCTCCATTCTCGCTCCGAAGCTGTGTCATCCGGCATGCGTTGACGCCGGATGACACGCTTGCGCCGATGGATGCGTTCGTCTCACAGTTGCCGGCGCTGCTCGGCGTCGTCGTCGGTGCCCTCGGTACGGGTCTGGTGACCTTCCTGTCCACCAGAAGTCAGTGGAAGCGCGG
The DNA here is from genome assembly GCF_057196585.1 of Micromonospora sp. ATLC20. Classification (NCBI taxonomy): domain Bacteria; kingdom Bacillati; phylum Actinomycetota; class Actinomycetes; order Micromonosporales; family Micromonosporaceae; genus Micromonospora; species Micromonospora sp. ATLC20. The sequence goes on along the minus strand of NZ_JBXUOV010000001.1, from coordinate 144,287 downwards.
TCAGTCCGTACGGTGGGACGAACGACGACTGGAGGCGTACGGCGAGTTCGCACAGGTGCTCAAGGAGATCCAGGCGATCTCGCTGCGGGTCCTGGCCGCGGCGGACGGCGACAAGTACCGCTCAGGGTTGGACAAGGCCGCGGCGCTGCCCCGGCTCGCCGACGCCGACATCAGGCACACCCTCGCGTGGGAACGCCTGTTGCTGCTCGGGGACGCCGCCACGGTCGCCGCCGCGCAGGACTGGCGCGAGGCGGTCTGGCGGCTGGAGCACCGAGCCCGCGAGGTCGGGGAGACCACCGAGCCGCTGAGCGGCCTCTACCAGCAGGCCAACGCGAGCCGTGATCGCTTCTATGACGCGGCTCGACGCGGCCTGGGCGTGAGAGGCGGATCAGTCGCCCAGTCCGACCGCCTGCAGCAACGCCTCGCATCCCCCGAGGACAACCAGTCCGAGGCCCCCCGCATCTGATCCTGGACTTCGTCCCGCTCCGGGCGCGATGAGTTCGCCCGCCCTGGCCGGTCTGACCGGTGTATCCGATCGAATGCCGGAAACCGGCAGACCGCCAGGAGGGACGAGAACCATGACCGTTGCCGACACCACTCCCCAGCCCGTCGCCCGCGGATTGCACCGGACGCTGTGGGTGCTCCAGGTTTTCCTCGGCGTCTTCTTCATCGTCGCCTCGGCCGGCCCCAAGCTGTTCGGCGAGACGAACGCGGTCCAGACCTTCGAGGACATGGGCTCCGCGCCCTGGTTCCGCTACCTCGTCGGCCTGCTGGAACTGGCCGGCGGCATCGGGCTGCTCGTGCCGAGGCTGGCCGGCCTGGCCGCTGTCGGGCTCGCGCTGCTCATGATCGGCGCCGCCGTCACCCAGGCGTTCATCCTGGACGGCGGCGCGCTGGTCCTCACACCGGTGGTGCTGTTCGTGCTGTTCGTGTTCATCGCGTGGGGCCGCCGCCACTCGATCACCCGGCTCCTCGGACGCTGAACCGGGGTGCGCCGGCCGACCCGTCAGGGCGTCCAGCGCACCCCCGGGTTCACCCGCCCGTACCAGTCGAAGAGGGCCATGTTGTCCCACCCGTTCCCGGTTCCGTTGATGTTCGCCGGGTCCCAGCCGTTGCCGGGGACGGCGTACCAGGTGGGTTCCCAGTAGAAGACCCCGATGGCGCCGGCGTTGCGGGCGGTGTTCTGGACCCAGTCGAACTGCTGGGCCTGCCCGGCCCAGGTCGCGCTGATGCCGTCGCAGGTGGCGTCGCCGCCGATGACGTTCGGCTGGCTGTCCGCGTCGTCCCGGGTGAACGGGTACGCGGTCTCCACGATCACCACCGGCTTCCCGTAGCGGCTCCGCAGGTCGACGATGTTGTTGTAGAGGTTCGCCAGGCTGCCGTGCCACATGCAGTAGTACGACAGGGCCGTCATGTCCCACTGCACACCCTGGGCGCGGATGCCGTCGTAGAACCAGCGTGCGTTGGCGTTGCTGTCGGCGTTCGCGGTGTGGATCATGACGGGGATGCCGCCGCCGCACGCCTTCACCGCGTTGTAGCCCTGCTTGAGCAGCCCGGCCAGGGGGGCGAAATCGTTGTTCACGACCTTGCCCTCGTTCCACAGCATCCCGACGTTGATCTCGTTGCCGATCTGCACGCTGTCCGGCAGGGTGCCCTGCCCACGCAGGGCGGCGCAGACGTCGTAGGTGAAGGCGTACACGTCGTTGCGCAGCTGGCTGAGGCTGTGCCCGGCCCAGGCGGCGGGCTTGTACTGCTTGCCGGGGTCGGCCCAGGTGTCGGAGTAGTGGAAGTCGATCAGCACCTTGAGGCCCTTGGCCTTCGCGACGCGTGCCTGGGCCAGCACCTTGGTCTTGTTGTTGTAGCCACTGGCCGGGTTGTTCCAGACGCGCAGCCGGACGTAGTTGAGACCGACGGACCGCAGGATGTCCAGCGGGTCACGGGCCACCCCGCCCGCGTCGTAGTACTTGGCACCAAGGTCCAGGCTGCGCTGCAACGAGGAGACGTCGGCGCCGCGCATGCTGAGCGTGTTAGCGGCGGCGACCGGCGCGGGCGTACCCCCGACTGTGGTGGTGACGGCGAGGACGACGGCCGTGACGGCACCGACCAGGGCGCGGCGGCGGTGGCGTGTGGTCACAGGACTTCCTCTCAGCCGACAGTGCAGGGGACGCCGTTGAGCGAGAAGCCGGTCGGCGGCGCGTCGCTCGTGCTCCACCGCCCCTGGAAGCCGAAGGTCGCGGATCCGTTCGACGCGATGACCCGGTTCCAGTCGACGTTGCGGGCGGTCACCGCGGCGCCGGCCTGCCCGACTGCGGCGTTCCACGCGTTGGTGACCTGCTGGTCGCCGGGGAAACCGAACGTGACGATCCAGCCGTCGACCGGCGCCGTCCCGGTGTTCTGCACCGTCACAGTGGCGACGAAACCGCCCTGCCACTCGGACTGGTTCCGGTAGGTCACCCGGCAGGTCGAGGGCGGCGGTGGCGGCGGAGTCGACGTCGTGGGCACGGTGACCGTGTTGGAGGCGATCGACACGTTGCCGGCGGCGTCCCGGGCCCGCACGTAGTACAGGGTGCGCAGCGGCGTCGACGGGGGCAGCGGCCCGGTGTACGTGGTCCCCGGCACGGTCGCGACGAGCGTCGAGGTGAACCAGCCGTCGAACCGGTAGACGTTGTATCCGAGCACGCCGACGTCGTCGGTCGACGGCGCCCAGGACAGCGTGGCGGCGGAGCCGGTGACCTCGCCGACGGTGAGGTTCTGCGGGGCGCTCGGCGGGGTGGTGTCCGGGCCGGTGTCGGTCACCGGAGTGACCACCTTCAGCTCGTCCGTGGCGGGCGAACGGCGGCCGTCGCCGTCGCGGGCCGACACCCGGAACGAGTACTGCTGGCCCGGCTGAATGTAGTTGGTGATCGTCACGGTGGTGACGTCGCCGAGGCTGAGGCTGTAGATCACGTCGCTGAACGCCTGGTAGTAGGTGATGTCGTACCCGACGACGGGGCAGCAGCCGCGCGCGGCTGCCGTCCAGGTCAGGGTGACCGACGTGGTCCGCACCTGGGTGGCGGCCAGGTGCGTGGGCGCGCTCGGCGGGAACGGCGTGGTGCTGGGCGGGTCGGGCGTCCTGGGCGTCGACGTGGGCGTCACAGTCCCGGTCGGGTCCGCGAGGGGCACCGCGGCGCCGCCGGGCGCCGTCGCGGCAGCGGGGTACGCGGTGCCGGCGCCGGCCGACGGCGCGGCGATCAGGGCGGTGACCAGTACCGCGGCCGACAGCACGCCTGCGGCCGGCAGACCCGGCCGCAGGCGGCGGAACAGCGAGGACGACGAGACGGCAGCCATACGTCGACGATGCCGCCAATACATCGATGATCGCCAACATGTCCCACACCTCGGTCGGCGCGGCAACCTCTTGCGAGGTACGACTCCTGCCTGATTCGTCGTTTTCCGCCGCCTATCCGACTGATCAGCCACAATCGGAACGACAGGGTGAGCCGATGCAGGAGGCCACCGCACGCACGAAGGCTGGACGGGAAGCCGCGATGGCCACCTTCGAGTACCGCTGCCCGCAGGACGGCAACTTCGACGTCGTGATGCCGATCGGCACCGCGGGCCCGTCGACGAGCTGCCCCCGGTGCGGACGCCCGGCGACACGGGTGTTCTCCGCGCCCCGGCTCACCCGCATGCCGGCGGCGCTACGCGAGGCCGTGGACCGGACCGAGCGCAGCGCGGAACAGCCGGAGGTGGTCGGGCGGGTACCCGGCGGTCGCCCGGCGCGCCGCTCGACGAACCCGGCCCACGCCCGCCTGCCCCGATGGTGACCACGAGAAGGGCCCGAGACCGTGCCTGAACTGCTGTTCCCCCTCGACTCCACGAAGAGGTTCACCGACCAGGAGAAGGTCGGGCACAACCGCTGGCATCCCGACATCCCGCCCGTGGCGACGGTACGTCCCGGACAGTCGTTCCGTGTCCACTGCCGCGAGTGGTTCGACGGCGCGATCCACAACGACGACTCCGCCGAGGACATCCGGGACGCGCCGCTGACCCGGGTCCACGCGCTCAGCGGCCCGTTCGCCGTCGAGGGCGCCGAGCCGGGCGACCTGCTCATGGTCGACATCCTCGACATGGGCCCGATCCCGCAGGAGTCAGGCCCGCTGGCCGGCCAGGGCTGGGGTTACACGGGCATCTTCCCCAAGAACAACGGCGGCGGCTTCCTGACCGAGCAGTTCCCGGACGCGTACAAGGCGGTCTGGGACTTCTCCGGCCGCAAGGCCACCTCCCGGCACATCCCGGGGGTCTCGTTCACCGGGATCGCCCACCCGGGGCTGATGGGCACCGCCCCGTCCGCGTCGCTGCTGGCCACCTGGAACCAGCGGGAGGGTGCGCTGATCGCCACCGCGCCCGACCGGGTGCCGCCCCTGGCCCTGCCCCCGGAGCCGCAGGACGCGATCCTCGGCAGCCTCACCGGCGCCGACTTCGACCGGGTGGCCGCGGAGGCGGCGCGGACCGCGCCGCCCCGGGAGAACGGCGGGAACCAGGACATCAAGAACTTCACAGTCGGCAGCCGGGTCTTCTATCCGGTGTTCGTGCCGGGAGCCAACCTGTCCCTCGGCGACCTGCACTTCTCCCAGGGCGACGGGGAGATCACCTTCTGCGGCGCCATCGAGATGGGCGGCTTCGTCGACCTGCACGTCGACGTGATCAAGAACGGCATGCAGACGTACGGCGTCGCCGAGAACACCATCTTCATGCCGGGCGACAACCCGCCGCAGTACTCCCAGTGGCTTGCCTTCTCCGGGCTCTCGGTCACCCTCGACGGCGAACAGCGGTACCTCGACTCACAACTCGCCTACCAGCGCGCCTGCCTGCACGCCATCGACTACCTGACCCGCTTCGGCTACCAGCCGGAACAGGCGTACCTGCTGCTCGGTGCCGCACCGATCGAGGGCCGGCTCTCCGGCGTGGTGGACATCCCCAACTCCTGCGCGACCGTCTACCTGCCCACCGAGATCTTCGACTTCGACATCCGCCCCTCGGCCGCCGGTCCGACCCGGATCGACCCGGGCAAGGGCGCCCCGAAAGCCACCATGCCGTGAGCAGGTGACCCTCGTGCAGAAGTCATCCCTGACCGCACTGGCCCGCGAACAGCTCAAGCTCGCGCACGCCTCCTCCAGCGGCCGCAGCAGCTCCACCGTCTACGGCGGCCACGAGCACAGGCTCCGCCAGACGGTGATCGCGCTGACCGCCGGCCAGGCGCTCGGCGAGCACGAGAACCCCGGCGAGGCCACCGTCCACGTGCTGCACGGCCGGGTCCGGCTCGGCGCCGGCGAGACGTCCTGGGACGGCGCACCCGGCGATCTGCTGATCGTGCCGGACCGCCGGCACACGCTGGAGGCACTGGAGGACGCCGCGGTGCTGCTCACCGTCGCCAAGCGCTGACGATGCCACGGCGTCCCGGGCGAGTGGCGGCTAGCCGACCAGGGCCTGGGTGCCGAGCACGGTGAGCAGGGCGAGGCGGTCGGCGTCCTCGGTGCCGGGCTCGGCCGTGTAGATCATGATGCGCAGGTCGCTGCCCGCCACGGTGAGCACGTCGCAGTCCAGCGTCAGCGGGCCGACGTTCGGGTGGTCGATGGTCTTGCGGGCGGCCTCGTGGCGGCCGACCGCGCCGGACTTCCACAGTTTCGCAAACCGGTCGCTGCCGGCCCGCAGCTCCGCGATGAGCCGCCGGAGCCGCTGGTCGGCCGGGTAGCAATCCGCCGCCGCGCGCAGGTCGGCGACCAGCGCCATCTCGAACGCTCGCAGTGACTGCGGCGTGTGCCGGGCCCGGGTGCCCGGGCCCAGGAAATGCCGCCAGACCGCGTTGCGCTGGTGACCACGCCACCCGGACGGATCCCCCATCAACGCCGCATATGGCACGTTGGCCACGAGCAGCGTCCAGGACGCGTCGTAGACGGCGAGGGGCGTACCGGCCAGCCGGTCCAGCATCCGCTGGACGCTCGGGGTGAGGTGCGCGGGCACCGTCTCCGCGCCCGGCGGCGCCAGCCCGGCCAGCCGGAACAGGTGGGCGCGCTCGGTCGCCGACAGTCGCAGAGCCCGGGCCAGGGCTTCGACCACCTGCCCCGACGGGTGGGACGCGCGGCCCTGTTCGAGCCGGGTGACGTAGTCCACGGAGACCCCGGCCAGCAGCGCCAGCTCTTCCCGACGCAGGCCGGCCGTACGCCGGTGCCCGCCGGCCGGCAGCCCGGCGGCTGCGGGCTGGACCCGGTCGCGCCAGCGGCGCACCGCCTGCCCGAACTCCGTCGCCATGCCCCCAGTGTGCGCCGCCGAGCTGGGGCGTTGCCTGGTACCGGCAGTCCCAGGAAAACCGGACGACTGGGTCACCGCGCCGCCGCGCCGCAGCATGGAGCCATGACCACGACATTGATCACCGGAGCGAACAAGGGACTCGGCTTCGAGACCGCCCGTCGGCTCGTCGCCGCCGGCCACACCGTCTACGTCGGCAGCCGGGACGCCGGACGCGGGCGCCGCGCCGCCGAGCTGCTGGGTGCCCGGGCCGTCCAGCTCGACGTCACCGACGGCGCGTCAGTGGCGGCCGCGGCGCGAGCCGTCGAGGCGGACGGAGGGCTGGACGTCCTGATCAACAACGCGGGCGTCGAGGGCCGGGGCACCGGCAACCGGGTGATCGGCGCCGCGGAGGTGACCGCCGACATGATGCGGGAGACGTTCGAGACGAACGTCTTCGGCACCGTCCGTGTCACAGGCGCGTTCCTGCCGCTGCTGCAGCGCTCGGCGGCCCCGGTCATCGTCAATCTCAGCAGCGGGCTGGCCTCGCTGACGCGGGTCACCGACCCGGTCACCCCGGCGTACGCGTACCCCGGTGTCGCCTACCCGGCCTCGAAGGCCGCGGTCAACATGATCACCGTGCAGTACGCGAAGGCGTTCCCGAACATGCGGATCAACGCGGTCGAGCCCGGTTTCACCAGGACCGACCTGAACGGGAACACCGGGATCCAGACCGTCGAGCAGGGCGCCGAGATCATCGTCCGGATGGCACTGGTCGGCCCCGACGGCCCCACCGGCGGCTACTTCGACGCCGAGGGCCCGCTCCCCTGGTAGACCGGCGGCCGACTGAGGCTGCCGTCAGGTCGCGGCGAGCGCCTTGGTGATGTTCCACTCGGCCAGGTCGAGCATCCACTTCCGGTCCGGGAAGTCGGTGTCCGCGATCCGCAGTGGCCCCTCGATCAAGGACAACGTCTGCGCGTACCGGTAGAACTCCAGCCGGTGGGGATCGAGATCGACCGGACGCAGCGCCGGATACGCTTCGCCGAAGCGCATCTGCAGCCAGGCATGATCCCATTCGACATCGAAGTACGTCAGCCCCTCGAAATCGATCATGACGGCCTCGTCGGCCGGCGTGACGAGCACGTGATCCGGGCCGAGTTCACCGTGCACCAGCCCGTACTCCTCGCGTGGGGCGACCGCGCTCCTGAGACGGCGTACGTGGGCGGTGATCCGTTGGTGGGCGTCGGCCAGCCGGGCGTCGCGGGCCGCTGCCGCGTCGAGGTGGCCGAGCGCCCGGTCGACGATCACGTCCTCCGCGCGCCGCGTCTGGGACGCCTCACCTCGCGCGACGGCCGCGACCTTGCCGTAGTGCGGTCCGAAGGCGGTGTGCATGCGGCGCAGGGCGTCGCCGAGCGCGGACAGCGGCCTGGCGGCGGTGGCCGGATCGTGTTCCAGCACCGCCTCCAGCCGTCGCGCGCCGGCGTCCTCGACGAGCGCGATGTCGGCGTCGAGGTGACGGCCGTCCCGGTCGATCATCATCAGATGCGGGACACGCACACCCGCCGCGGTGAGCGCCGCGTGGCTGGCGGCGAAGAGATCCGCGCCCGACGCATCGGTGAACGGGTCGTCCGGGATGGTCGGTGACGGGGGCCAGTAGTTCTCGTCCGCGGCCCACACGTACAGCATCACGGTTGTCCGGTCGTCCAGCCGGAGCCGGTAGACGCCCTTCTTGGTGCCGCCCGTCAGCCGGTCCAGGGCAGCGAGCCGCCGGTCGGAGCCGAACTGGTCCGACACGAGGTCGTGCAGATCGTCCGGCTGCAGGAAGGTCCGCGTCATGGCCGCCTCTCGTCAGATCGAGGCAGCCAGGCTGCCAGGCCGGGGCAGCGGCACACAACCGAGTTGACGCAGCGGACTTCGCGGACCGGCCCGCCCCGGCGCTGACCGTGTTCGCGCTGCTGATGCAGGTCGGCTTCATCGATGGTGCCACCGAGCAGCCGGCGCTCCCTCAGATGTTGGAGCCGTCCGGCGGCAGGCCAGGCGGTGGCTGCGGGGATCCGCCCCGGCCGGCAGCCGGTGGACAGGACATGCCCAGGGTGTAGGCCGTCATGGACAACGAGCCGTAGGCGTAGCCGTCGACGAGGACCTCGGTGTCGGGGATGTCTCGCCCGGATCGGAGATCGAGTCTGCGGCCTGCCCATTCGGGCGGCTGCCGAGTGACTCCGTGCGATGGAATCATGATCAGGTGACGCCCTTCCACATCGATGTGCCCGAAGCTGTCCTGGACGACCTGCGGGCTCGGCTTTCGCGGACAAGGCTCGCGCCAGCCGCCCCAGGTGAGCCGTGGGCCGCCGGTACCGACCCCGGGTACCTGGCAGGTCTGGTGCGGTACTGGCTCGATGGATTCGACTGGCGTGCGGCCGAGCGTGCCCTCAATCGGCACCCTCAGTTCGTCACCACGGTCCGAGGCACGCCGATCCACTTCGTTCATGTTCGCTCGGCATCGCCTGACGCCACGGCGCTGATCCTGACCCATGGCTGGCCCAGCACGTACACGGAGATGCTGCCCCTGGCCTCCCGGCTCGCAGACTTCGACCTCGTCATACCGAGCCTGCCCGGCTTCGTCTTCTCCGGACCACTCGCCGAGGGCCCCACGACCGAGGCGGCTGTCGCGGACGTGTGGGCCGAGCTGATGACCCGTTTGGGCTACGACCGCTTCGGCGCCTACGGCGGCGATATCGGGTCCGGCGTGTCGACGTGGCTCGGCGCCCGCCACGCAGATCGGGTCATCGGGGTCTTCTCGCAGCACATCAAGTTCCCGCCAGCGGACCGCAGGGGCGACCTCAGCGCGGCCGAGGAGGCGTTCGTCGCGATGCTCGACGCGAAGGCCCAGGATGACTGGGGCTACGGAATCATCCAGGAGACACGGCCCGACACCCTTGCGGCAGCGCTGAGCGACTCGCCGGCCGGACTGGCCGCATGGATCATCGAGAAGTACCAGCGCTGGAGCGACTGTGGCGGTGACATCTCCCGCCGGTTCGGCTTCGACGAGCTGCTGACCACCGTGATGCTGTACTGGGTCACCAACTGCATCGGCACGTCCTTCCGGCCCTACCGGGACGACCGCCTGGCCCCACATCTGCCAATGGTCGACGTGCCCGCCGGTATCACGGTCAGCGTGGAGGACGCCGGCCTGCCCCGGTCGTTCGCCGAACGCACCTACGCCAACCTCACCCACTGGCGCGAGCCCGGGGTCGGTGGCCACTTCTTCGCCCAGGAAGAGCCCGACGTGCTCGCTGCCGACCTGCGCGCCTTCTTCAGCGCGCTGCGATGATCCAGCGGGTAGGCCGCTAGCTCCACGCGGGTGGCGCCCGGTCGTCCGTACCCGATCGAACACCCGGCTCCGATTCGGCTGGCATGGGCGGGCCGGTTTCCCTGGTCCAGCCGAGGAAGCGGCGGTGCAACACGCCCGCCGGCGTCCACGGCATGTCCTCGGTGGCCTGGACGAGATAGGCGCCGAGGTACAGCGCCAGCGACACCGGCGCATCCATGAACTCCGCGCGCAGCTCGCGCTTGCGCGTCGGGCACGGCCAGGGCAGGTCGCAGCCGCCGCAGCTCCACACCGGCATGACCGGCCCGTGGGTGGTCACCGCGCACCCTCCAGGAACCGCGCGGTGATCGCCCGCGCCTGCCGGCTCGTCGCCCATTCCACCTGCCAGCAGGGGTACGGCGTGAGCCGCGACCACCACGCTCGGCAGCCGGCACACATGCCGTCGAGCCCTCGGACATGAACCGCGACGATCGCCTGTTCCTGCTCACTGGTCACTGCTCACCCTCCGACGGCCAGTGGCCCCGATTGATCGGAATCCGGTGCCGGGCGCGGCAGGGCAGGTCGGACCCACAGCGGCAGACGCGCCGCCAGAGCCGCCACGACCACACCGGCCGGTGCCTACGAGCAAGAGTCAGCGCGGTGGCAGACAGGTATTCGTCATACGAGACGCGCCGCACGGACCCTCCCTCGGTTCTGAGGGGGACGCGGCGACCAGGCGATACCCGCACCGCCCGCCGCATCCCGTGAGCAGAAAGCTACGGTGGGTCGCGGAGCGGAATGGGTAAGGTTCCTACCCCTGGATCAGGAGAGCAGCCCGACCTTGACCGCGAGGTCACGGGCGTCGTCACGGGTGGCGCGTGGACCGTCGAGCAGGTCCAACGTGATCTGGCGGGCGTACCCGTTGAAGCGGATCGTCTCCGGGGCCGACTCGTACGCCTGCCGCAGCGTCGTCACGGCCGCTTCCTTGTCGTCCTTGCCGTAGTGCGCCCGCGCCACCTCGATGAGATGGCGTGCCCGGCGTGGCCTCGACGGGATGGCCGCCGAGTCGTGACGGCGTGCCTGGCGTACCGCTTCCCCGGACTTCTGCAACTCCACCGCCACGGTCACCGCGTGGGCGCCCATGACGACGCGGGAGAACGACGTCTGCGGCTGATAGAAGCCCTCCGGCAGACGCTGCGCCACGCGGTCCGCCCGATCCCAGTACCGCCAGGCCCGGCCTTCCTCGCCGGCACGAGCGGCGGTGTAGGCGGCCTCGAAGTTGAGCGCGCCCCACAAGGCCAGCAAATTCGTGCTCCCGTCGGCTGCCCTGGGCTCCAGAGCCGACAGGACATCCTGGGTCAACACCATGGCGGTGTCCCAGTCCCCGGCGTCCCGGTGCACCTGGCACAGGAACCACGCCGCACAGGCCACCGCCTCCGGATCGCCGGAATCCTGCGCCGCCACCATCGCCCGGTCCGCAACCCGCCACAACAACTCGGCAGCCGGCTGGTATGCCAGGAACATCTGCGTCAAACCGAACGTCTCCGCCAACAGCGACTGCGCCTGCCGACGCTCGGCACCCTCGTACATCAGCGCGGCCCGCTGCACGTCGTACAGCAGCCCCGGCAGCAACCCACCCAGCACCGTCCGGTGGTCAGACGCCTGGTGGCGCGCTCGCCACGCCACCGCAAGCCGCTCCCGCAAGCCGGTCAACGACTCCACCTCAGCCTCGTCGGAGAGCACGACACGGTTCACGGCGTCCCGCACCGACGCCAGCGCCGGATGCTCAGGCCCGTTCACCACAGCGGACCGGTCGCTCAGCTCGCCGGCCAGGGCGGACACGTCGACCTTCAACGCACGTGCGATGCGGTCCAGCATGTGGATGCGCGGAGGCAGGATCCGATCGGTCTCCACCGCCTTGACCCACTCGGCGCTACGACCAACGAGCCCACCGAGCACCGCGCGAGTCTTCCCGGAGCGCTCCCGGTAGACCTTCAGCCGCTGCCCGAATGTCAGCTCCGGCAAGGGTTCCATCCCGAACCTCCTCATAGCGCGGGATGCGTCAGCGGCGATTGGGCCACCGCCGGACCAACGCTACCGGCCTGCCTCTGGCCACATAACCCCGAACGCGCGCGTGCGCCGACTGCGCGTCAACGTGGAAGCCCGGCTCCCGCTTCTATTCCTTGGGCAGCCGCCTCAGCACGGGGCCGTCAGCATCGTCGGCTCCGATGAGGTTGTCGCGCCCCGAGCACAAGCTTCACCTGGGTTTGCGATATCGGATCGAACCAGTGACCTCTTCGGTGTGAACGTCAATCTCGCTGCCGGTCGCGGTTCAACCGATGCCAACGAATGTCGTCGACTGCGTTCCGATTGCCCTCGTGGGCCATCCGCTCATGGGTGACGCGCCTCTTCGCGCTGACTTCTTGCTGACTCCGCAGATGCCGCGGCGATCCGGCAGCAGGAAGATGCGGCTGCACTGGCAGGGCGTTGATGCGACGAGGGCTCCGCCCCTCGTGCAAAGCGTGGGCGTGCTGCTGCGACGGCCATGGATGCCCTACGGAGCGCTATCCTCGCAGCCGGGTGCGGGTTCAGTCATTTTGCCCTTTATCAGCTGGTGGGGTTGCGATCAAAGCTTCCACCATGTGATGATTCCGATCAATGTTCGGTTATTGTCGAAGGGAACTCCGTTGATTCGTCGTGCCATCGCCTTAACTGCCGCTGCACTGTGCCTGGTCGCCACCATCACCACGCCCGCTTCTGCTGCTACAGCGTATGCGAAATGCAGTACGGGAGGGGTCTATGCCAAAGCCTATACCAAAATACCTGCTTTTGCTGAGCCGAACACTTCCAGCACCCTAAAAGCTTACATTGACAGATACGAGTACAGCCCGTGCTTTGGAACTATGGTCGGTGGCCGCTATAACGGATGCGGGGCTACAAGCGTAAATGCCTGGCTCGGGATCGACTACGTGGGCTACGGCCGGATTTGGACATATGCAGTCTGCTGGGAGGACGCTTAACCACTCCGGAAAACTTGCCCGACATGGCGCCTGCGGGTCGGGACTAGCAACGAACGTCGCCACTCTTCGCCACCCGCGGCTACGCCCGGCTAGACATGAGGATGATGGTGCAAGGCCGCGGACATCGGGTATCGCGGTCAACGCGTGCAGTAGGTTACCACTGCATTCTCGGCGACCAGCCGGTTCCCAGATCTGGACTTCTACCCAATCCTTCAATTCCTGTCGAGAGGATTTCCGTTGATGCGCCGCACCATTGCCCTAGTTGTCGCAGTCCTGGGTCTAATCCTGACGACCACCACCGCTGCACCCGCTTCTGCGGCAACGGCTTACGCCAACTGCAGCACGGGACAGATTCTCTCCAAGGCCTATACCAATATTCCTATTTTCACCGAGAAGAATACTTCTAGTAAAAAGATTTCTTCCGTCCAGCGAGGCGGTGTTTTTATCTGCGCTGACTGGGGCCTTGGCTCCCGCTACGACGGATGTGGGGCTACCGGCGTGAACGCCTGGATCTTGATGAAGGACGACCTGGGAATATGGGGATGGAGCTATGGCGTCTGCTATTACGACATCTGAAGCGCTCAGAGGAAGCATCAATTGCCTGATTAACCAGGTCTTCCTCCTCGCCCGTCCCGAGAGCGAACAAGACGTTCTTCTCACTTCGGCGAAGTCTCGCTAGCACAGACACGACCGGATTCAAGTCGCCGCTCTTGACTGCGTCGAAGAGCAGCTCGTCTAGCGTGTACGGGCCTACACCAAGACCCTGCTGCCACAGCTCTCTCGCCAGAGCGTTGCGCACGTTCTCCAGGTGAAAGCTGATGGCTCGGACATTCTCGTCAACTTCGTCTCGAATAAGTTCCTCGGCGAGGTCGTCGAGATACTGGAACCGCGCTAGTTCCCCGGCATGGTCGGTGACGTACGCCACCGACCCAGCGACCGTAAGCATCTTAATGGCCTTTTCCGCACGGATCTTTGCCGCGATGTCTTTGATCGCGTCCAGCTGGGCCACTGGCACTCCTATTGGGCTTGCTTCCTAGGGCCAGGTCTACCGACCGGCAGCAGAGCACAAGATCCGTTCGGTTGAGAGCCGGGACGGTAAGGTTCTGAGGTGCCGCGATCGACTCTTGAGCCTTCTGATCCGTAGCTACGGGCGACCCGGTCTCATGCGTCCATCTGCGCTGGTACGCCGTCGACGGCGGGTGGGCTTCGACTGCTACAGGCTGATGCGTTGCTGTACTCCGCTGCTGCACGGCTGCCCCTGGGCCTCCTCGCGCCAGGCGCTTCCCTGTTGCACCAACGTCATAGTCTCGGCCCGTGACGCTCGCCGATGTAACCCGTGACGGTGTACTCGCCGCGGTGCATGAGTTCGACAGGCTCGGCCGTGACGCCTTCCTCAAGTCCACCGGCTTTGGTCGGTCAAAGGCCTACTACCTCGACCACGGGAAACCTCTACGACTCGAAACCGATCGTCGGCTACGCGCACGGCGTCAGCACTGGAACAGTATGGGGCCCCTCGAAGGGGACACAACCGTGGCCCACCGGCTGAAAGGGCTCGGGTTTACGGTTGCCTTCCTATCTAATCCAGACTGGACGCGAGACGAGATCATCCTCGCTTGCGACCTCGTCCAGTCCAACGGCTGGCGCCAACTCAACGCCAGCGACGAACGGGTGCGCTTCCTCTCAGACCTGCTCCAGAGCCGCGCCATCCACCGTGGTCGCCGCAATCCAGACTTCCGCAATCCTGCCGGCGTCGCCCTCAAGACCTACAACATCGTCGCCGACCGCAGCAACGGCAACCAACTAGACAAGCTGGTACGCCAGGAGTTCCAAGCCCACCCAGCTGAGATGCGGTCGCTGGCTGATCGAATCCGTGGGCTGCTCCATGAGGGCCTCGGCGAAGAGCCTGCGATCGACGATCCCGACCTCGACGAGTTGTCGATTCTGGAGGGCGGCGTCACCTTACGGGAGCACCTTCGCCGAGAGCGCAGCCCCAAGCTCCGTCGGCAGAAACTGGCCGAGGCGAAGCGGCGCGGCGTCGCCATCGCTTGTGAGGTGTGCGGGTTCGACTTCCAACGTGTCTACGGCGAGAGGGGACGTGACTACATCGAGTGCCACCACCGGACCCCACTGCATGTCTCCGGCGAGACTGACACCCGGCTCAGCGACCTTGCGTTGATCTGCTCGAACTGCCATCGGATGGCGCACCGCGGCAGCCCTTGGCTGACGGTTGAACAGCTGAAGGTGCTCGTAGCTGCATCAGCACCCGCCTAGCAACTGTCTGCCGCAACGACCCCCGCGACCGCGGACTCTCGTGCTACCTCACTCTCGCAAAGATCAAGACTCCTGTCGGCTGGTGTCAGTGACCGCCGTTGACCTGCTCGCCCTATCTCCTCGCGTCGGTCCCGGTCCGTCTCCATCGGCCGGCTTGGCCGTATAATGGCAGCACAGCCCGGACTACACCTTGCCGCTGCCGGCCAGCATAGACTTGGGCGAGCCCGTCAGCCGATCAAACTTGACAATGCCTGGTAATCGTTGAGGTGTGAGTTGGGACTGGGTGACTCCCGTGTCCGGTGCGGCCTTCGGCATTGCGACCGTAGTCGGTGGGTTGGTCGCCGCAAGGTCCTCGCAGCGGGCTCAGGAACGCATCGTGGCACAGCAGCACGCCGAGACACAGTCTCAGTCTCGAAGAGCCGAGCGTAAGGTCGCCTTCCTTGCCTGCATGGACGCCGCCACTGCGCTGGAGGCTAAGGCCTTCGTCGGTAGACTCGCCCGCTTGAAGCGTCACGGAATTGAAGCCGAAACTGCACTCTTCCATGAACTGTTAACCCTCAAGACTCGCATGCAGGCAGCGGCGGACGAGGTAGCGATGGTAGCAAATGCATCGACTGTCGACGCCACCCTTGAACTCCTTTCGGCGCTAGAGCGACTGCTTGCTGCGATGGTCGAGGAAGACGAAGCGGCTGATCAGGCGGCTCGCGACGCGTATCTAGCCCGTCGTGCGCGCCTTCTTGAAGCGATGCGTGAGGAACTGAAAGCCGACGCCTTCCTTGACGCGAGGAAGTGATGACATCCCGATGCTCCTATGGAGGTCAAGGGGTGAGGGCGGCGAAGTCGGCGCGGAGGGCGGTGTAGACGTCGCGGACGATGTAGCGCTTGAGGCAGCGGAGGATTTCCTGCTTGCTGAGGCCTTCGGTGATGCGTCGTTGCTGGTAGGCGCGGGTGCGTTGGTCGTAGCGCAGGCGGCAGAGGGCGATGGTGTGTAGGGCGTGGTTGGCGCCGCGGTCGCCTCCTCGGTGGAGGCGGTGGCGGCGTACCCGTCCGGAGCTGGCGGGGATGGGGGCTGCACCGCAGAGGTGGGCGAGGGCTGCTTCGGAGTGGAGCCGGTTCGGGTTGTCGCCGGCGGTGGTGAGTAGCTGGGCAGCGACGTCGGTGCCGACGCCGAACAGGGCGCTGGTGCGGGGTGCGGCCTGGCGGACCAGGGGTGCCAGCTGCCGGTCGAGGGTCGTGATCTCGTCGGTCAAGGTAGTGACCCGTCGGGCGAGTCCGGCCAGTGCGGCGGCGGTGGCTTGTTCTGGGTCGTTGAGCTTGGTCGGGTCGATGGTGAGGGCGGTGCAGCGGCTGACCAGGACGGCGGCACTGAGCTTGGTCAGCTGCGCCCGTAGAGCCTCTGGTGCGGCGGCGACCAGCCCACGCATCTGGTTGATGGCTGCCGTGCGGGCCTTGACCGCCCCCTGCCGGGCCACTCGCAGGGCGCGGATGGCTTCCACGGGTCCGGTGCGGGTCTTGGGCGTGCCCATGGCGGTGCCGGCGAGGGTGGCCCTGGCGGCGGCGATGGCGTCGATTGGGTCGGACTTGCCCTTGGCCCGTCGAGTCCTGCGGTCAGGCCGGTCGACCTCGACGACAGTGACCTTGTGCCGGGCCAGGTGCCGGGCGAGGCCCGCACCATAGCTACCCGTGCCCTCCACCCCGACTGCGACGAGGCGGCCGAAGGACCGCATCCAGGCCAGCAAGTCCGAATAGCCGCCGCCGGTCGCGGGGAACTCGGCATCGGCCAGGAGACCGCCGGTGCTGTCGATGATCGCCGCATGGTGAGTGTCGCGATGGGTGTCGACACCACCAATGACCAATCGTTTCTTCGCTGCCATGCTGGTGAGGTCCGCCCTTCTCGGTCGAGTCGAGAACACGGGGACACGTCACCGGTCAGGCGATGCGGACAACACAGTGGTGGGGCCTCTCGCACAGGCTCCTATCAAGTCACGACGCCTGACCGGTGACATGCAGCTCACGGGGCCACCGAGCCAGCCGACGAATCGGGATCAGGACAGCAACCGTCGGTCTGCCGGTGAGTCAGACCAACCCGGCGACCCACCCCACCATCCTCACTGTCTGCCGCCGACCCACACACCGTGGAGCAGACCAGGGCCAGGGTGACAAGGTGGAGCGCCCTACTGGACGTACGACCTTGTCACCCTGGCCCTGGTCTGCTCGGCTTGCCTGGGTCGGTGGCTGGCGGGATGGCATCCCACCTCAACCACTCTCCGACCGGAACCGTTCGGCAACTCCATCTCGGAGTCGTCTGGCCCCCGCCGGAGGCACAGCTCTAACCCCGCCTCCTTCCTCACCCCACCATTCCCACCCACCTCCACCCCTTCCCCACCTGGGGCCCTGAGCGACCGTGCGGAAACGTTCGGCAACTTCGCCCCGCCGCGGTTGGCCTGCCGGATCTCGTGCTGCTTCGGGATCGCCGGCATCGGGTGGAAGGTGTCCGCCTGGCCTTGGTCGTCCTTCGGGACTCGTCACCGGGTCACCTCACTGACCCAGGTGTGACGCGCGGGGCGGGGCGTGGGGTTCGGGCCGGTTGATTTCGCCTCGGCGCCGTAGGCGGGCGGGGCGGCGGCTCTGTAGGAACCGTTTGCCGGGCCCCGGCCCGCGCCGCGCGGAGCGCGCTTGACCTTGTAGAGGCCGGCTCGGCAAGAGATCCTCCACTGGCCCGAGCACGCATCAGCTGACGCGGGTCACACCGGACCACCCGCCTGTCGGTCAGGCTCGGGTGCGCTGCCGCAACTGGGTCGACACGATCGCGACGACCGCCATCAGGACCGCGACGACCAGGGACGGCAGGGCGTCCGGCCGGCGCAGCAACTCCCCCGTCAACCCGCTGTTGTCCAACTGGTGGAGCGTACCCAGCAGGAGGGTGGGGACGACGGCGATCAGCAGCCGCTGGTCGGCCGTGGCCACCCACAGGAAGGCGGCAATCCCGGCGACGACCATGACGGCGACGACGATCCGCGGACCGGCGTCGGCCATGCGGAGGCCGCCCGCGGGGATGAGATGCAGGGCGAGGATGCCGGCGGTGACCAGGACGGCGTTGGCCCGGGGCGCCGGCGGCACGTCCGCCGGGCGCCGCAGGCCCAGCACGATCAGCGGCGCGGCGACGACCGGCGCCCACCACTGCGGCAGGCCGTTGAGGAACAGGTACGGCGAGATCAGGCTCGGCACCACCGCCGCGGTCACCGCCAGGACGGCGGCGGTACGGGCGCGACCCGCGACGAGTGCCACCAGCGCGGCGGTCAGCACGAGCTCGTGGACGCCCTGGTTGCGCAGGACGGTCAGGGGGTCCGTGAGCCCGCCGTACTGCAACGCCTCGACGAGGTCGTCCAGGCCGATGAGGACTCCCAGCGCCAGCACCGCCAGGGCGCCGAGGTGGAGGCCCTGCCAGAACAGCACGGCGGCGGGCCGGACGGCGCTGCTGCCGCCGTACACCCGCAGGCCGCCGCGGACGAGCGAGGCCGCCTCCCGGGCGCTGGGCCAGCGACGGGTGGTGGGTTCGTCGCCGATCAACGTGTCGATCAGTTCGTCGGCGCGTTCGCGCCGGTAGCCGGCCGGGTAGGCCCGCAGCAGCATGCGGTAACGCTTCTCCAGGACATCGGAAGTCATGCGGGTCTGATCCTCACGGTGGAAGGTTGACGGGCACCTGCCTGCGATGCGACCCGGCGCGGCAGGCGGTCCATGACCACCCGGGCGGCCTGGGCGAGCCGGTCGGCCTCGTCGGTGAGTACGCGACAGCCCTCGTCGGTGAGCCGGTAGTAGCGGCGGGCACGCCCGTTGACGATCTCCTCGCCGTCGGCGATGACGAGACCCTCGCCGAGCAGCCGGTCGATCACCGAGTACAGCGATCCGGCGGCGAGGGTCACCCGCCCGCCGGACAGCTCGGTCACCCGCTTGATCACGGCGTAACCGTGGAGCGGCCCGCCGAGCAGGGCGGCGAGGACGAAGTACGACGGTTCCCGTAGCGCGGGACGCGATGCCGATCCCATGAGCCGAATATACAACCAACTTGAGTATTCATCCAAGGTGACTGTTCACAGTGACCCTTGCCCGAATCATCTTAATGATTAAGGTAATTGGATGAGCACATCGACGGACTTCTCGGTGGCGATCTCCGGCGCCGGCCTCTCCGGCCTCTGTCTCGCCCAGTACCTGACGCGCGCCGGCATCGACGTACACGTCTACGAGCGGGACCCGGGCCCCTTCGTCCGGCGGCAGGGATACCGGATCATCCTCGACCGGTACGGGCTGGCGGCGCTGCGTGAGAGCCTGCCCCGGCCGCTGTACCGGCTGGCGCTGGCCACCGGCGACGAGCCCGGCGGGCACCTGCGCTTCACCGACAGGCGGCTGCGGGACGCCTTCACGATCACCTTCAAGCACGACCCGCACGAGACCCGTCAGGTGGACCGGCTGACACTGCGGTCGATCCTGCGGTCCGGGCTGGACGGGCGCATCCACTACGGCAAGGACGGCGTCGCGGTGGACAGCGGTGGCCCGGCCGGGCTGCGGCTGCGGTTCTCCGACGGCGGGGCCGCCGCGGCCACAGTCGTGGTGGGCGCGGACGGCGTCGGTTCGGCGCTGCGCGCGCAGCTCACGCCGGACGCCGACCCGGCGGACACCCCGATGGCAGGCATCTACGGCCGGTCGCCGCTGCGGCGCGACGGCGCCAGCGTCATCCCGGACGCGTTGCGGACCAGCGGGGTCCTCGCCATCGCCGACCGGCCGGGCAGCGCCTTCTTCTTCACCTCGATGCGGTTCGGCGAGAGCCCGCGGGAGGCGTTCACGCGCCTGGCTCCGGGCAGCTACGCCCCCACCGGCGACGACTACGTCATGTGGGCACTGCTGCTCCGGCGGGACGAGTTGCCCACCGGCGTCCGCGGGGACCTGCGGGCGCTGTGGCACGTGGCCGCCCGGAAGAGCATCGACTTCCACCCGCTCGTCCGGCGGCTGGTCGACACGGCCGAACTGGACGCCACGGTGCTCAACCTGTTCGCCACCGGCCGGCGCCCGCACCGGTGGACGGTGCCCCGGGCGACGATGATGGGCGACGCCGTGCACGTCATGCCGCCGTTCGGCGCGCACGGCGGCAACACGGCGCTGCGCGACGCCGCCCTGCTCGGCCACAAGCTGGTCGAGGCCCGAACGAAGGGCACGCCGGTGGAGGAAGCGATCGGCGGATACCAGGACGAGATGGTGCCGTACGCCTTCCACGCCGTCGACAGTGCCGCCAAGCTGATGCACCGCCTCACCGGCGGCGCCGCCGCACCGCACTGGGTGCTGACCCGCGTGCTACCTCGGCTGCACCGGGTCACCGTGCCGGAGGCATGATTGCCCGCATGTCCCACGATTCGGCCCGCGCATCCGCGATCGCCGACCTCATGCGCGCCGGGCGGGAGACGTCGCGGCTGTCCATGGTGTTCCGGTACGCCATCGCGGAGCGGCTGGGCCTCGCGGTGAGCGACCTGGAGTGCCTCGACTACCTGGCGGACATCGGCTCCGCTACCGCGGGGCAGATCGCCGAGCGGACCAACCTCACCACCGGTGCGGTCACCAGCATGCTCCGCCGGCTCCAGCAGGCCGGCTACGTGACGACCGAACGCGACCCGGCAGACCGGCGGCGGGTCGTCGTCACCATCCGGCCGGAGCGGATCGCCGACCTGGAGCGGCCGTACGAGCGTTTCGCCGAGCGGGCGGGACGGCTCGTCGAGGGCTACAGCGCCGAGGAGGTCCGGCTGCTGGTCCGGCACCACGACCGCCTGCAGGCGATGTACCTCGCCGAGTTGGATCACCTCCGCGACGGCGACACCGCGCAACGGCCCGTCTGAGCCGGCGTCTCGCGCCGCTATCCCACGGTCGCCAGGAAGTCCGAGTAGAACAGGCCCAGGCCGGCGGCGACGCAGACACCGGCCACGATCCAGAACCGGACCACGATGGTGGACTCGCTCCAGCCCGCCAGCTCGAAGTGGTGGTGCAGCGGCACCATCCGGAAGACGCGCCTGCCGGTGGTGCGGTACGAGACGATCTGGATCACCCAGGTCGTGGTGATGATGACGAACAGCCCGGCGATCAGGATCGAGAGCAGCGTCGTACGGGTCACCACCGCGAGCCCGCCGATCAGGCCGCCCAGCCCGAGCGCGCCCACGTCACCCATGAAGATCCGCGCCGGGGAGGTGTTCCACCACAGGAAGCCCACGCAGGCGCCGGCTGCGGCGGCCGCGATCATGGCGATCTCCAGCGGGTCGCGGACCTGGTAGCAGTACTCGTTGACGCGGGCGTACCCGTCGTCGGCGCACCAGTGCCGGTACTGCCAGAAGCCGATCAGCGAGTATGCGCCGAGCACCAGGATCGACGCGCCGGTGGCGAGGCCGTCGAGGCCGTCGGTGAGGTTCACGCCGTTGGACATCGCCGTGATCACGAAGATGAAGACCATGACCGCGCCGACCTTGCCGACGTCCAGCCAGCTGATGTCGCGGATGAGCGAGATGTGCTCGCTGGCCACGGTCTGGCCGTTGGTGCTGGGCACGTAGAGCGCGGCCACGCCGAACCCGCCGCCGACGAGCGCCTGGCCGAGCAGCTTGCCCTTGGCGGACAGTCCGTCGGAGTTGCGCCGGCGCACCTTGAGGAAGTCGTCGAAGAAGCCGACCGCGCCGCAGAAGACGAACAACCCGAGCAGCACCAGGGCCGTCATGGTCGGCCCCTCCTGCGCGATCTGCCGTTCGGGCAGCGTGGTCAGGGCGAGGTGCCCGGCGACGTACGCGAGGACCGTCGCCACGATGAAGACGACGCCGCCCATCGTGGGCGTACCCACCTTGTGCTCGTTGCTGGCGAGCCCGATCGACCGGATCGGCTGACCGGCCTTCAGCGCGGTGAAGACGCGAACCGCCACCGGCGTGCCGAACAGGGAGATGACGAACGCGACAGCGGCCGCGACGATGACAGCCCTCACCGGCGTACCTCCACGAGCTCCGGATTCTCATCGGTCACGAGACGTGAGCTTGCCATCCGGCGGCGGACGGAGCAGCCCCCTGACCGTCACCACGCCGAGGCTGGCGCGTAGGCCGTAGCGTCGACGGCATGAGAACGATGCTGGTGTCGCTCGCGGTGATCGTGGTGGTGGTGCTCGCGCTCGTCGTCTTCGTCGCCCGGCGCGACCGGACGAGGCGCCCGTCGGACGAGGATTCGGCTGCGGTTCGCCAGGCCGGCGCCGACCGGCACCGGCACGACGCGCAGCGGCAGGTCGCGTCGGGCCTCGCCGAGCGGCACCGCAACCCGCCGAGCACGTAGGCACGACCGGCGGTGCGGGCCGGTTTGTCGGTGGCCCCGCGGCGACCCGTCGCGCACGATCACCTGGTGGTCCCACCCGACACCGTTCTCTCCGACCTCCGCGAGGCGTGGCGCCGCACGCTGGCGGGCAGGCTGCTGGGCCTGTACCTGCACGGGTCGCTCGTGACAGGCGACTTCGACGTGAACCGCAGCGACCTCGACCTGCTCGCGGTCCTCGCCGACGACCCGGACGAGAAGCTCCTCGACGTACTCGCCGACCTGCACGCGGACCTCGAGCGGCGGCACCCGCTGTGGGCGGGCCGGATCGAGGTGGAGTACGTGTCACTGGCCGCGGTGCGCGCCGTTTCCGGCCGGGACCACCTGATCGCCCGGATCAGTCCCGGGGAGTCGTTGCACCTGCTGCCCGCCACCACCCACCGCGTCGTGACCTGGGCCGCCGTGCACGACTACGGCCGTACGCTGCTGGGGCCGCCGGCCGGCGAGCTGCTGCCCGCCGCCGACCCCGGCTTCGTGCGCGCCGCTCTGCGGGACCACGTCCGCGACTGGCCGGCCTGGGTACTCGAGATGACCCCACCCGGAGCCCAGTCGTACGCGGTGCTCACGCTCTGCCGGGCCTACCAGCGCATGTGCGACGGGCGGCAACTGTCCAAGCGGCAGGCCGCCGAGCGGACCGCCGCCGCCCTCCCGCGATGGGCGGACCTGATCTTCTGGGCACGCGACTGGTGGTACGACTCCGGCCAGGACAGCGATCCCGGCCGGTTCGACGAGGTCCGGGCGTTCGTGCACGAGGTCAGCGCCGCCATCCTGGCCGAGGAACCCGACAGGCGGTGACACCGCTCCTACTCCTTCAGGCCGATGTTGTCGATCGGCGGAGCGCTGAGCAGCCGCCGGACCGGCCACACCGTGCTCACCAGCGCCAGCAGCGCCGTACCGCCGAGCACCGCCGCCCACCCGAGCGGCGGCACGTACGGGATCGGACTGCCGGTCAGTCCGTTGACGATCGCGCTCAGCGTCAGCACCGCGATCGTCGCGCCGATCAGCACCGCGGTGCCGAGCAGCCCGGCCTGTTCGGCCCGGACCATCCCGCGAATCTGACGCCGGGTGACCCCGACCAGTTGCAGCAACGCCAGCTCGCGGCGGCGGGCCAGTGCCGCCATCACCATCGTGGTGGCCGCCGCCAGCGCCGCGTACCCGACCATCACGCCGATCAGCAGCCGGTTCAGCCAGGCCCCGAGCGCCAGATCGGTGCCGAGCAGGCGCGTACGGGTCGCGGCGTCGAGAATCTCGGTGCCGGGCCGCGCCGCGGCCCACGTGGCCAGCGCGGCGCCGGCGTCCGGGCCGCCGCGGACCAGCACCTCGTCGACGGTGTTCGCCGCCGTGTGCCCGGCGACCGTCTCGGCGGCCACTGTGACGTCGCCGAAACCGAGGCCACGGTCGTAGATCGCGATCACGTCCAAGGTGACCGGGGTGCCGTCGCCCAGCCAGAGTTCCGCCTTGTCGCCGACGTCCCAGCCGGACGAGGACGCCTGCATGGTGGACAGGGCGACGGTACCGGCACCCAGGTCGGCCAGGGTGCCCCTGCGCACGGCGAGGTCCATCGTCGACGTCACGCCGGCCGGGTCGACGGACAGCGCGGCTACCGGCTCGATGCCGCCGAGCGCCCGCACCACGACCTGGGTGCGGCGTACCCCGGTGGCCGCCTGCACCCCGGCCAACTCGCGGATCTCCCGCGCCGCGTCCCCGGGAAGTCCGCCCGGAGCGACGAGCACCCGCTCGGCGAGGGTTCCGGCGCTGCTCTGCGTGGCGGTCTGCCGCTCCAGGTTGTCCTGCAGGAACCAGACCGAGCCGCCGAATCCCACGGACAGCACGAGGGCGGTCAGGACGGTAGCCATGCCCTGCGCGTTCGCCCGCAGGTTGGCCGCGGCCAGGTAGCCGCCGGCCCGCCAGATGCGCGGCAGCACCGGGGTGAGCAGTCGTGCCGCGTACGCGTTGATGTGCGGTGCGAGCAGCGCCACCGCGATGACGAACAGGTAGAGCATGCCGACCGCGCCGGCCAGCGCCCCGGCCGACCCGGCGCCGAGCGTGAACGCCCCGGCGCTGCCGGCCGCCGTCAGCGTCAGCACGCCGGCGATCGGCCGTACCGGGCCGCCACGCCGGGGTTCGACGGCGATCTCGCCGAGCGCCTCGACCGGCTTGATGGCGGTGACCCGGCGTGCGGCAATCAGCGCGGCGACCACCGCCACCAGGACGGCCGTACCGATGGCGGCCGGCACCGCGAACAGACCGCCCGCCATCGGGAAGCCGGCCGGCACGAACCCGCGCCCGACCAGTTCGCCGTGCACCCAGCGGGCGGCCGGCAGGCCGGCCGGGCCGCCGATCGCGGAGCCGGCCAGGGCGAGCAGCGTGGCCTCGGCGACCAGCATGCGGCGCACCTGCCCCGGCGTGGCGGCGACCGCGCGCAGCAACGCCAGGTCACGGCGGCGGTGCCGGACGGACAGCCCGATGGTGCCGGCCACCACGAACACGATCAGCAGGACGACGTACCCGCCGAAGGCTGCCCCGGCCCCGACCAGCAGGCTCTGGGCGGCCAGGTGGTCCGACTGCTCGGCGTTTCCGCGGTCCTTCCCGGCGTACGCCGTGGCGCCGGCCGCCGACGCGATCTCGCGCACCGCGCCGACGTCGGCGCCGGGCGCCATCCGTACGCCGATCGCGTCCACCCGACCCGGGTGGGCGGACAGGCGCGCGGCCTGCGCGTCGGTGAAGAACACCGCCACCGCGCCGGTCTCGGCGGTCCCGCTCACCCGGTACGACCGGCCGATCCCGCCGACGACAAGGTCGATGCGGTCGCCGGGCACCACGCCCAGCCGGGTGTCGGCCACCACCTCGTCGTCGTTCCGGGGCGCGGCGCCGGCGGCGAGGGGGCGACCGGTGAAGACGTACGTGTCCCAGCCGTGTCCCACGGCGGCGGGTGAGCCGATCAGCACCCGGTCGTCGCCGGTGACTGCGGTGACGCCCGGCACCCGGCGGATCCGGTCCACCAGGCCGGCGTCCACAGTGCCACCCTCGGGCAGCGTCACCGTGCTCGTGGTGGTGTCGCCGTCGAACTCCCGGAACGTGTGGCTGATCGTGCGGTTGGCGACGACCACGTCGGCGCTCGCCCAGAGCCGCGGCTCCGGGCGGAACCGCAGCCCCGATTCGACGAGCGAGCCCATCGCCACCAGGATCAGCACGCCGACGATCAGGGCCAGCAGGGTCGCGGCGGCGGGGCCAGTGCGGTGCCGCAGCAGGCGGGCGGCGAGGCCGGTCATCGGAGGACCCGCCCGTCCAGCGACGCCAGGTGCTCGGCGATCCGGACGGCGCCGAGCTGCGGGAGGTCCGCGACCATCGCACCGTCGGCCAGCACCAGCACCCGATCCGCGTACGAGGCGGCGATCGGGTCGTGGGTCACCATCACCACCGTCTGCCCGTGCTCGTCCACGACCGCGCGCAACAGCGCCAGCACCTCCGCCGCGGTCCTCGAGTCGAGGGCGCCGGTGGGCTCGTCCGAGAAGATCACCTCGGGGCGGGTGGCAAGCGCCCGGGCGATAGCCACCCGCTGCTGCTGACCGCCGGACAGCGCCGCCGGCCGGTGGTGCAGCCGATCGGCGAGGCCGACCCGCTCGACCACGTGGGTCAGCCAGGCCCGGTCCGGGCGGCCGCCGGCCAGGCGCAGGGGTAGCACGATGTTCTCCTCGACGGTGAGCGCGCCGATCAGGTTGAACGCCTGGAAGACGAACCCGATCCGGGTACGCCGCAGCTCGGTCAGGCGCGTCTCGGACAGCCCGGACAGGTCGGTGCCGCCGAGGACCACCCGGCCGTCCGTGGGGCGGTCGAGCCCGGCCGCGATCTGCAGCAGCGTGCTCTTGCCGGAGCCCGAGGGCCCCATCACCGCGGTGAAGGTGCCCCGGCCGAAGTCGACATCGACGCCCGCGAGCGCGGTCACCTGGTTGCGGCCGGTGCCGTACACGCGGGTGAGTCTTTCGACGCGTACCGCCGGCTCGACGGTCTGTCCCATTCTGGTGGTCTCTCTCCGTGTCTTCGGCAGGATCTGCGCGCACCAGAAACGCTATTGAGCTGGGGGAACAGCGACCATCCAGCGGGCTGCCCAGTCCGGGTACAGCAGGCACCACCTTCGACCCGTACCTCAGCGGGCCGGCGTCGGAAGGTGAAGGCGGCCGTCGTGGACTTCGGCGACCTGGTCGACGGCGGTGAGGTTCGTGCGGTCGTGGGTGACCAGGACGGTGGCGGTGCTCTGCTGGTGGGTGAGACGGGTGATCAGCTCGATGACGGCGGCGCCGCGTTCGTGGTCGAGCGCGCTGGTGGGTTCGTCGACGAGCAGGACGGTGGGGTCGTTCATCAGGGCGCGGGCGATGTTGACGCGCTGGCGCTGGCCGCCGGAGAGCTGGTGCGGCCGGCGGTCGGCCTGGCCGGCGAGGCCGACCGCGTCGAGGAGTTCCACGGCGCGGGTACGGGCTCCGGCCGGTCGGCGGCCGTCGATCTGGGCCATCACCTGGAGCTGCTCGGCGGCGGTGAGGGAGGGCAGCAGGTTGGGCTGCTGGAAGACGATGCCGATCTTGTGGCGGCGCAGGTCGGCAAGTTCGCCCCGCGTCATTCCGGTGGTGGCGGTGCCGTCGATGGTGACGGTGCCGGAGTCGGGGGTGATGAGGGTCGCCGCGACCGCGAGGAGGCTGGACTTGCCGGAGCCGGAGGGGCCGATCACGGCGGTCAGGCTGCCCTTGGGTACGTCAAGGGTGACGCGGTCGAGGGCGGTCAGGCGGCCCTCACCGTCGGGGTAGGTGAGGGTGATGTCGGTCAGGTTCAGGCTCATCGGGCGCTCCCCAGGGCGGTCAGCGGGTCGACGGAGGTGATCCGGCGGATGGCCAGAGCGGCGCCGAGGGCGCCGAGGACGACGATCACGGCCGCGGGAAGGAGGACGGTCACCGGGGTGAGGAGGAACGGCACCGTGGACCCGGCGACGAGGGCGCCGAGCGCGGCGGCGATGCCGGTGCCGAGCAGGGTGCCGCCGACGAGCAGCACGACGGCCTGTCCGAGGGCGTCCTTGAGAAGGTTGGCGGTGGGGGCGCCGAGTGCCTTGAGCACTGCGACGTCGCCGCTGCGCTGGATGGTCCAGACGGTGAAGAAGGCCCCGATGACGAGGGCGGAGATGGCGAACAGGAAGCCGCGCATCAGCTGTAGCGAGCCGTTCTCGGAGGTGTAGGAGCCGATCGCGGACAGTGAGTCGGCCACGGAGACAGTCCTGGTGCCCGCCTGCCGGTCGGTGGCTCCCGGCTCGGCGTCCGAGGTGGTGGTCAGGGCGACGACGGTGGCCGTCTGGCTGCCGTCGCCGGTGCCGGCCGGAGGCGCGATCCTCTGCCACACGCCCAGGCTGATCCACACCACGGGGGTGTGGCTGAAGGAGGCGTCGCCGCGTACGGCCGCCACCGTGAGTCGCTGCCCGGCCAGGGTGACGGAGTCGCCGGCCTGCACACCGAGGTCGTCGGCGGCCTTGGTGGACAGCACCGCCGAGCGGTCGTCGATCCGGCCGCTGTCGGGGGCCAGGCGGGAGCCGGACTGGACGCCGAAGGCGGAGACCCCGACGCTCCTGTTCCCGGCGGTGGCCCTGGTCGTGGTGATGCCCAGCGGTTCGGCACCGGTCACGCCGGGGGCCTCGGCCCACTGCCGCCACTGCTTCTCGGTGACAGTGGAGTTGGAGTACGACACGTCCTGGCCCTCGCCGGGCGCCTGGAAGGCGATCCTGTCGACGGGCAGGTCGGTGATGGCGGAGATGTTCTGCCAGCCCAGTCCGGCCGTCAACCCGGACAGCAGCCCGACCAGCAGGGTGATCAGCACGATGACGGTACCCATCAGGGCGAAGCGCCCCTTGGCGAACTTCAGGTCTCTCCAGGCGACGAACACGGCAGTGGCCTGTCCTTTCGGCGGTGGAAGCGGTACGACTCCACGATCGCGGCCGGCGCCCGTGTCCGCGTCTGGCCTAGGGCGGCACTTCGCGGGCCGAAGGACGGCGCCCGGGTTCTAACTTTCGATAGAGGCCCTCGGGGCGCCGGCGTCGGTAACGTGGGACGCACTGTGAGCACCGCTGCCCCTGCCCTGACCCCGACCACCCGAGCCCTGGCCTGGTGCCTGCACCTGCTGATCATCGGCCTGCTCGTCCTGGCCGCCGGCCGGGCGGTGGCCGACGACCGGCCGCACGCCGGCTCGATCGTTGCCGTGGCGGTGGCGTGCGGTCTGGCGTACGCCATCGGGCCGCTCCTCCCCCGCATCCGGTGCTCGCGGCGGGCCGCCGCCTGGTGGCTGGCCGCCGTCGGGGCCGTGTGGCTGGTGTTGCTGGGCCTGTCCCCCGACGCGATCTGGGTGGCGTTCCCGCTGTACTTCCTCCAGCTCCACCTGCTGCCGCGCCGCGCCGGCCTGGCCGCCGTGATCGTCACCGCCGTGGCGGCCGTCGCCGGGTTCGGCGCCCACACCGGCTCCTTCACCCCGGCCACGGTGATCGGTCCCGCGCTCGGTGCCGCCGTCGCCGTCGGGGTGGTGTGGGGGTACCAGGCCCTGTATCGGGAGAGCGAGCAGCGCCGGCAGCTGATCGAGGAACTCACCGCCACCCGGGCCGACCTGGCCCGCGCCGAGCACACCGCCGGCGTGCTCGCCGAGCGCGAGCGTCTGGCCCGCGAGATCCACGACACCCTCGCCCAGGGCCTGTCGAGCATCCAGCTGCTGCTGCGCGCCGCCGAGCGCGCCCTGCCCGGCCGGCCCGGTGCCGCCTCGGGTCACGTCGACGCGGCCCGTCAGGTCGCCGTGGACAACCTCGCCGAGGCCCGCCGCTTCGTCGCCGCGCTCACCCCGCCCACCCTGGAAGGCACCACCCTGGCCGGGGCCCTGGAACGCCTGTGCACCACCACCAGCGCCCGCCACCGCCTCACCGCCCGCTTCCACCTCGTCGGCGACCCCGTATCGCTGCCGACCGCCCACGAGGTGGCGCTCCTGCGTATCGCCCAGTCCACAGTCGCGAACACGGTCCGCCACGCCCAGGCCACCACCGCCGAGATCACCCTCAGTCATCTCGGCGACCGCATCGCCCTTCACGTCGTCGACGACGGGCGCGGCTTCGACCCGGACCACCTGCCCGCCCCCGACGTAGACGGCGGCGGCTTCGGCCTGGCGGCCATGCGCGCCCGCATGGCCGCCCTCGGCGGCACCCTGGCCGTCGCATCCGCGCCCGGCCGGGGCACCGCCGTGACCGCCGAGCTTCCCCTCACCCCGCCCACCAGCACCGAGCCCGAGGGCCGCCCGTGACCGACGACGTCCCCATCCGCCTCCTTCTGGCCGACGACCACCCGGTCGTACGGGCCGGGCTGCGCGCCGTGCTGGAAACCGAACCCGGCCTGGTCGTCGTGGCCGAAGCCGCCACCGCCGAGGAGGCAGTCACCCGCGCCGCCGCAGGCGACATCGACGTCGTCCTGATGGACCTGCAGTTCGGCAAGGGCATGGGTGGCGCCGAAGCCACCGCCCGGATCACCGCCCGCCCGGATGCGCCGCGTGTGCTGATCGTCACCACGTACGACTCCGACGCCGACACCCTGCCCGCCATCGAGGCCGGCGCCACCGGCTATCTCCTCAAGGACGCCCCACCCGAGGACCTGGCCGCCGCCGTCCGCACCGCCGCCGCCGGACGCACCACGCTGGCGCCCACCGTCGCGAACCGGCTGATGAACCGCCTGCGTACGCCGGCCACCACCCTGACCCGGCGCGAGACCGAGGTCATCGCCCTGGTCGCCGACGGTCTGTCGAACCACAGCATCGGCACCCGCCTCCACCTGACCGAAGGCACCGTCAAGTCCCACCTGGCCCGCATCTACGCCAAGCTCGGCGTCGAGTCGCGTACCGCCGCCGTCGCCACCGCCACCGAACTCGGCCTCATCCGCCGCTGACCCCGGGCAGGTGCGGGTCGTCGGCCAGGCCGGCTGCCGGCGTCAGCGATTGAGCAGGTCACGGCCGGGGTAGTGGCCCTCCTCGCGGAAGATCAATCGGCGGCCGGGTCCCGGCCTGTCCGGCGAGAGGGGTACGACCGGTGCGGACCTGGGTGCGCGACGCCGTCGGGCGGTTGCGCGGCGACGGGATGACAGTGGTCGAGCTGACCGCCGCCGCTGTGGTCGCCTGGATCGTGGCGGCGCTGGTGATCCGTCACCCGGACCCGTTCTTCGCACCGACCGCCGCGCTCGTCGTACTCGGCGAGTCCCGCGGGCGACGGCTGCGGCAGACCGTCGAGATCCTGCTCGCCGTGGCAGCCGCCGTCCTCGTCGCGGAGCTGCTGGTGTACGCGCTGGGCCCGGGCACCGAGACGGTCCTGCTGGTGCTGCTGCTGACCACCACGACGCTCGTGGTGATCGGGGCCCGACGTGCCCTGGTCGTGCAGGCCAGCGTCTCGGCCATGTACCTGGTCGTGGTCTCCGCGCCGAACGGGACGCTGATGCCGTTCCGCTTCGTCGACGCGCTCATCGGCGGCGCGGTGGCGCTCGCCGCCAGCCAGCTGATGGCCGCCCGTGACCCGCTGGCACCACTGGTGGCCCAGGCCCGGCGCAGCTACACCGACCTGGCCGACCTGCTCGACCAGGTCAACGCGGCACTGAAGGGCTGCGACGAGGACGCCGCCCGCGCCGCGCTGGACCGGGCGCGGCAGGTGGACGACTGCGTCGCCGAGATGCAGGCCGCGGTGCTCGCCACCGGCGAGACGCTGCGGCTGGGACTGCGCCGCCGGCACCTGGGCAAGCTCGCCGAGGTGGAGGCCACACTGCGGCAGCTCGACTACGCCGCCCGCAACATCCGCGTGCTGGCCCGGGCCGGCGTGACCCTGACCCGCCGGCACACCGCCACGCCGCCGGAGCTGGCCGCCGCGATCGGCGCGCTGACCTCCGCCGTACGGTCGGCTGGTGAGGCCATGGCCCACGACCTCACCGGCGCCGACGCCGACCGGCACGCGCAGCGGGCCGACGCGGCGGCGCTGGAGGCGGTCCGGATCGCCGCGGGCCTGCTGCGGACCGACCCGCCGCTGCCGGTCACCATGATCGTCGGGCAGATCCGGGCGACAGCGATCGACCTGCTGCGCGGCGTCGGCCACGACGACGTGACGGTGCTGGATCGGGTGGACGAGGCGCTCGGCCTGAGCCGGGGGTGACACGTACGCCGCCGGTCCGCTCAGCGGTGGTGGATCGGTGTGTCGAGGTCCGTCAGCCGCCGCCCGGAGCCCCCCGGCGGTCAGGGCGACGCGGTTCGGCACCTGCGGCAGCGGCCCCATCGCGATGTCCGCGGCCCGGGTCAGCAGCAGCGGCTCGACGGAGCCGACAGCCGGCAACGATTGGGCGGCACCGCTGATGATGTCGTCTACACCTGGCAAGGCCATCCTCCGTCCCGCAGCCTGGCGGCCACGTGGGAGCAAGCTACGGCCGCGTCAGCGGCCTCCCCTTTGCCTGTCGGGTTGGGGACAGCCTTGTACACGGCGACTTTGTTCGCTGCCACCAAGTCAGCCGCTCGGAAAGTCTCAGTCCATACAGATTGATCGGGCTCCGGCCGAGCCTGGTGCGATCGTTTACCGTCAGGTTGTTGCCTCTGCCGCTCCCGTGGTCCGCCCCTCTGTGGCCGACGAAGGCGCCCCTCAGAGAGAACACCCACGCCAGAAGCTGCCACGGCCACCTTTGACAGCCGTCCTACGCCCGCTCGTACCCTCGCAAGGCAGCAGCGGCGCGGGCAGCCTTGGGCGGCGTGCCGCCGCCCAAGATCCTTTTCCTCCGGGCCCTCGGCATGTCGGCATGCAAGTTCGTCACCTTCAGGTACTTGGTCCGTTATCAGTCACCGGGGTTGCGACGGGATCTGCACGCTGGGACGATTTATAGCAATGCATCGATCCGTTGGGAGGAATTCCGTTGATTCGTCGTGCCATTGCCCTAACAGTTGCGGCCCTGACTTCAGTCCTCGCAACCACCGCCATCCGCACTATGCCCGCTCATGCCGCGACAGCATACGCCAGCTGCAACAACGATTGGGTCGCCGTGAAGAACTATAACAAGATCCCCGTTTACAGTTCTTATAGCAGCACCAAGGTTCTTCGGGGGTATCTTGTGCGGCATACGATAATCGCCTGCGAACGCCCCATGACCCTTGGCTCACGGTATAACGGTTGCGGGGCCACCAACGCAAACGCCTGGCTCTATGTCGTCGATACCATCGAGACAGGCCTCGTGGGCTGGACCTATGCGACCTGCTTGGAGGATTAGCACTCCAGCCGCAGTTGCCTGATCTAACGTTTCAGCAGCTCACGGGGATGGCTGACGTCGGAGTGGCGGCTGCCGTGTAGCTGCGGATGTCGATGCTATCCGGCGGACGGGTATGCGGCCGCACCGTCTGTCTGTTGTGGTTGGTCGTAAGGCGGGCAGGCTCCCGTGCTTGTGTTGATCGATGAGATCGTGGGCTGGCGGGCGGGTCTGGATGATCTGCTGGCGCGGTTCGCGCACCGGTTCGGGCGTGCGAAACCGCGCCGGCAGGCGCTGGCGTACCTGGTCGGGTTGCTGTCGCCGCTGGCGAGCAAGATCGGCTGGACCCTCGCCGAGGCCGCCGGCGATACCACGCCGAATCGGATGCAACGGCTACTGAACCGGTCCGCGTGGGACCCGGACGCTGTTCGCGACGACTTGTTCGCCTACGTGTCCGAGCACACCGGCCATGACGACGGGGTGTTGATCGTCGACGAGACCGGGTTCCTAAGAAGGGGGTCAAGTCCGCGGGGGTGCAGCGCCAGTACTCCGGCACGGCCGGGCGGACGGAGAACTGCCAGCTCGGAGTGTTCCTGGCCTACGCCAGCCCGGCCGGGCGCACCCTGATCGACCGGGAGTTGCATCTACCCCGCCGCTGGTGCGACGACGCTGCCCGCCGCGAGGAAGCCGGCATCGCCGCCAGCGTCGGGTTCGCCACGAAGCCCGCGCTGGGCCTGCGGATGCTCGAACGTGCCATCACCGCCGGCCTGTCGGCGAGATGGGTGACCGCTGACGAGGCATACGGGCAGGGCTCGAAGTTCCGGACATGGCTGCAGCAGCAGCGCATCGGTTACGTGCTGGCCGTGCCCTGCAACCAGCGGGTCCCGACCACGGTGGGCAGTTCCCGTCCGGACGTCCTCGCCGCAAACGCGCCGGCACTGGCGTGGAAGCGCACGCACCACTGGCCACCGCACGATCGATCTCGGATACCGTGGCTCGGCTGCGATGTCACACTGCCGCAGTGGAGCGCTTTCGGTGTGCGGGCTGCGGGAACACGCTGAGCGTCCCGGTCCGGTTGGTGGAACTGCCGGCGGCGCCGCACTGGTCGGTCCTGGACTGCCACCACGTGAATCCACCACTCCTGGATCCCGGCGCGTACGCGATCGACGAGGCCGCCTACGGCCGTGATCAGCTCACCGGCACCTTCGTCCTCTCACCCGGCGACGTACGCGGGACGCGCTTCGTCCATGACCGTGTCCGCACGGGCTGCTGGTCGCTGGTGGGATGGATCCCCTGCGTCGCCTGTCAGGGCTGCGGGGCCGTGGTCGCCTCGCGGGCCGACGACTGCAGGATGGCCCAGGAACTACGCTTCCATCCAGCGATGGTTGTCCGCGAGCTGTGTGACGACGGCCCAGGCGGCCGGGGCGTCGACCCTTTCGCGCTGATCGCCGACTGGGACCGCCCCGCGCCCGACACCAGACGACACCGCTGGATGCCCGAGCTGACCCGCCCTCGTCCCGAACTCGTCGCCACCCGCTGGGGCGGCCGAGGCGTGCGGGACGCTCTCTTCCGGGACGATCCGCCGGCCTGACCCGGCCGCGCCTGACCACCTCTGCCGCCCCTCAGGCGTCGGCGAGCAGCCGGTTGGCCAGGGCCCGTACCTCGTCCTTGAGTTCGTCCGGTCGGTCGATCGTGAACGACCAGCCGAGCCCGGCGAGCATCTGCGCCGCACCGTCGAGCCGTTCGGCTCGGGCGGTGAGGCGCACTCCGCCGGGCACCTCGGTGAGCGTGCCGACCGACTGCGGGATCCGTCGCTGCGCCTGTTCCAGGCTGGTGTGCAGCACCACGGAGATGTCGTGCGCGTACGGCACTGCTGCCAGACCGGTGAGTACCTGCGTGGTGGGATCGAAGCCGGCCGGGATCTCGAACCTGCCCGGGGTGGGGCGGGCGGTCCCGATGCGGTCGAGCCGGAACGTCCGTACGGCCCGGCGGTTGTGGTCGTGGCCGGTGACGTACCACCGGCCGGCGTGGAAGACCAGCCCGTACGGGTCGAGCCGACGCTCGGCGGACTCGCCGCGCCAGGTGGTGTAGGTGATGTCCACCGGTTGCTGATGTCGGGCTGCGTCCGCGAGCACCAGCAGCACCTCGATGCCGGCCGGAGCGGACTTCCGGACCCGTGCGGTGAAGTCCACGGTCTCCAGCAGCGAATCGATCCGCCGGGCGAGAACGGCCGGCAGCACCCGGCGGATCTTCGCGGTCGCGCTGTCGGCGGCCGCGCCTTCGGCGGTGACCAGCCCGGCCCGGCCGGCGGCCACGAGCCCGAGCATGACGGCGACCGCCTCCTCGTCGGTGAGCATGAGTGGCGGCAGCTTGTATCCGGGCGCGAGCCGGTATCCGCCGTAGCGACCGCGCCGGGCCTCGACCGGGATGCCCAGGTCGGCGAGATGCGCGGCGTATCGGCGGACCGTGCGCTCGTCGACGCCCAGCCGACCGGCCAGGTCCGTGACGGTGAAGTCGCCGCCGGCCTGGAGGATCTCCAGCAACGCCAGTACGCGCGCGGTCGGCCGGGTCACAAATCCCTACTTCCAATCCGGGCGGAACCTGTCCGGTATTGATCGTAGCGTGTCAGGCATGACGACCTTCGTACTGGTTCCGGGGTTCTGGCTCGGCGCATGGGCCTGGCGCCCCGTCACCGCCGCCCTGCGCGCGCACGGCCACGAGGTGTACCCGCTGAGCCTGACCGGCCTTGGCGAGCGCGCCCACCTGGCCCGCCCGGACACCGACCTCGACGTCCACGTCACCGACGTGGTCAACCTGCTGCGCTACGAGGACCTGCACGACGTGGTTCTCGTCGGGCACAGCTACGCCGGCGCGGTCGTGACGCCAGCCGTTGCCGACCGCATGACCGACCGCATCGCCCAACTGGTGTTCGTCGACACCGGCCCGCTGCCCGACGGGGCGGCGAACGAGGACTTCAGCCCGCCCCCGGAGCGTGAACGCAACGCGGCGGTGGTCGCCGAACACGGCGACGGCTGGCGGCTGCCGCCCCCGCCGTGGGCCGAACTGGCGGCGGGAGCAGCAGACGTGGATGACTCGGTCGTCGCGTTGCTCGATGAGCGGTCGGTGGCACAACCGTGGGCGACTGCCACCACCCCGGTACGGCTCACCGGGGCGTGGGAGAAGCTGCCCCGCCTCGGCGTGCTGTCGAGCTTCACCGCCGAGCAGGCACGCGAGATGGCCACCACCGTGCCGCTGTGCCGGCACATGGCCGGCGATTCGTGGCGGTACGAGGAACTGCCGACATGGCACTGGCCGATGCTCAGCCGGCCGGACGAGCTGGCCCGGATCCTGCACGAAGCCAGGCCGACGGCATAGCCCGCGGTGCCCGGGCGACCGTACCCGGGTCACCCGGGCACCGACACGGGGGAACCATCGGGTGGGTCCAGGTCCCTTAATGAGGTATGGGCTTGCTTCGCAGAGCGGAACCTGTCGGCTACGAGGAATTCGTCGCCGGCCGGTATCGCGAGATCGTTCGCTTCGGCGTGCTGCTGACCGGTGACGGACGGCTGGGTGAAGACCTCGCCCAGGAGGGTCTGATCGCGGCCTACCGGTCGTGGCACCGGTTGGGCGTGCCGGAGGGGCGGCCGGAGGCGTACGTCCGCCAGGTGATGATCCGTGCCGCGATGCGGGCCAGGCGCCGGCGTTGGCGCGACGAGGTGCCGACCGGGGAGCTGCCGGACGCGTCCCGTGGTGGGTTCGCGGATCAGTCGGATCTCAGCGTGCAGGTGCTCGCCAGTCTGCGGCGATTGCCTGCCGACCAGCGGGTGGTGCTCGTGTTGCGGTTCTGGGCCGACGCCTCCGAGGCCGAGGTGGCGCAGACCCTCGGCGTCGCGGTGGGAACGGTCAAGAGCCGCACGTCCCGTGCCCTTGCGGCGCTTCGCGCCAGCGGTCTGTTCGCCGAATCCTCCAAGGAGACGCCGTGAATCCCACCCACGTCAGCGAACTGCTCGACCGCGCAGCCGCCTCCGTGACGCCGGCCGAGACCGATCCCGCCTCCCGGCTGGTCCGCCTCGGGCGGCGCAGCGTGCAGCGCCGCCGTCGTGCCTTCGGAACTGCCGGCTCCGTCGCCGTCGCGGCCGCGGTCGCGGCCGTCGTGGCCCTGCCCCAGGTGAGTGCGCCCCCGAAGGGGTCCGAGACCGCGGGGGCCACGGTGAGCCTGGGTGGCCTGTCCGTCGCCGTTCCGGAGGGCTGGCGGACGAGCGAGGTCACCACCCTCGATCCCTGCACCGCCGAGCCGCACACCGTCTACCTCGCCGCACAGTGGGATCCCCGGGCCACGCGACCGACGTCTGTCCCGCCCGGGGCCGCACCCTTCAGGTGCAAGTCGGATGGTCAGGCGTGGATGGCTGTCGTGCAGCAGGGCGTCGCCGCGGCCGTCAGCCCGAACCGGCTGGTCGTCAAGGACGGGCAGCTGATCCAAGTCGATCAGCCCAACCAGTACGCAATCCCGTCCGTGTGGACCTACCGCGCCTTCAACGACGAGATTCAGGCGACGACGGCCTTCATCTCCGGGGACGAGAAGGGCCGCGAGCAGCTGCTCAAGCACGTCACCTGGCCCGCCGGCCCGGCGGCCCCGGCCTCCGGCGGCCTGGTGCTGCCCGACCGCATCACCAACGCCACCACCGAGGCGCCGCCCACAAACGGCATGGTCGTCGCGACGGACGCCAAGACGCTGAACCAGATCCGGACATCCCTCGCCGCGCTGCGCGACCCCGTGCCCGCAGGAGAGGAATGCACACTGCAGAAGCCCGGCGCGGTCGGAATCAACCTCGGCGAAGTCACAGTGATGCTGGGTGACGCGACATGCCCGCAGGCGATCTCGACCGGCGGCGGTCGCGTCCGGATCGCGGCCGGGCTGGGCAAGGAACTGCTGGACCTCATCGTGGCGAGCGACCGTGCCGCGACCGAGCGGGCCACAAAGGATTGACCGAACCACTCCCGCCTGCGGCGGGGGTTTCCGGCCCGCACCGTCGCCACGGCGACGAGCACGAGAGCGACGAGTACGGCGGCGAGCACCGGACCGACCGCGACCGCACCTTGATCCATGGGAGCATCCGACCAGCCGGTGCCCCCTCAGATGTTGGAGCCGTCCGGCGGCAGGCCGGGCGGTGGCTGGGGGGATCCGCCCCGGCCGGCGGCCGGTGGACAGGACATGCCCAGGGTGTAGGCCGTCATCGACAGTGAGCCGTAGGCGTAGCCGTCGACGAGGACCTCGGTGTCGGGGGTGTCCGTGGCCGCGGCCAGACCGGCGAGGTACAACGCGGGGATGAAGTGATCCGGTGTCGGTACCGCAAGGCGGAAGTCCCGGTGGGCGTCGAGGGTCCCGTACTCGCCCGGGTCGGTCAGCATCCGGGCCTTGGCGTCCTCGTCGAAGCGTCGCGCCCAGTCGAAGCCGTCGTCGGTCAGCGCCCAGTCCATGCCGCGCAGGTTGTGCACGACGTTGCCGCTCGACACGATCAGCACACCGCGCCGGCGCAGTGGAGCGAGCCGGGCGCCGAGTTGAAGGTGGTAGTCCATCGGCTTGTCGGCGTTGATGCTGAGCTGGACGACGGGAATCGTCGCGTCCGGAAAGGCGTGCATCAGCACCGACCAGGTGCCGTGGTCGATGCCCCAGCTGTCGACGTCCGCCCCGACCCAGGTCGGATGGACGACGTCACTGACCTCCTCGGCCAGCTCGGGCAGCCCCGGCGCCGGGTACTGCACCTCGAACAGCTCCTGCGGAAACCCGTAGAAGTCGTGGATGGTCCTCGGCCGGGGCATCGCGGTGACGGCCGTGGCGTTGATGTACCAATGGGCGCTGACCACCAGGATCGCGCGGGGACGCGGCACCGCGGCGCCGAAGGCTCTCCACGCGGAGGTGTACCGGTTCACCTCGAGGGCGTTCATCGGGTTGCCGTGGCCCAGGAACGCCGCGGGCATCAAGACATCCAGGGCCGGATGTACGTCTGAAGGCACGTGGACACGATAGTGCCGCCTCGCAGCGGTTCCGGCCTGAATCACGCTCCTCGGCGGATCGGATATCAAGTCTGCCGGATCGTGGCTGCCGAGTGACTCCTGACGATGGGACCATGATCGGGTGACGCCCTTCCACATCGATGTGCCCGAAGCCGTCCTGGACGACCTGCGGGCTCGGCTCTCGCGGACGAGGCTCGCGCCGGCCGCCCCGGGACAGCCGTGGGCTGCCGGCACCGACCCCGGGTACCTGGCAGGTCTGGTGCGGTACTGGCTCGACGGATTCGACTGGCGTGCGGTCGAGCGTGCCCTCAATCGGCACCCTCAGTTCGTCACCACGATCCGCGGAACGCCGGTCCACTTCGTTCATGTCCGCTCGGCATCGCCCGATG
Source organism: Micromonospora sp. ATLC20 (assembly GCF_057196585.1). Lineage (NCBI taxonomy): Bacteria > Bacillati > Actinomycetota > Actinomycetes > Micromonosporales > Micromonosporaceae > Micromonospora > Micromonospora sp. ATLC20. The sequence goes on along the minus strand of NZ_JBXUOV010000001.1, from coordinate 105,379 downwards.
CCACGGCGCTGATCCTCACCCACGGCTGGCCCAGCACGTACACGGAGATGCTGCCCCTGGCCTCCCGGCTCGCAGACTTCGACCTCGTCATACCGAGCCTGCCCGGCTTCGTCTTCTCCGGACCACTCGCCGAGGGCCCCACGACCGAGGCGGCTGTCGCGGACGTGTGGGCCGAGCTGATGACCCGTTTGGGCTACGACCGCTTCGGCGCCTACGGCGGCGATATCGGGTCCGGCGTGTCGACGTGGCTCGGCGCCCGCCACGCAGATCGGGTCATCGGGGTCTTCTCGCAGCACATCAAGTTCCCGCCAGCGGACCGCAGGGGCGACCTCAGCGCGGCCGAGGAGGCGTTCGTCGCGATGCTCGACGCGAAGGCCCAGGATGACTGGGGCTACGGAATCATCCAGGAGACACGGCCCGACACCCTTGCGGCAGCGCTGAGCGACTCGCCGGCCGGACTGGCCGCATGGATCATCGAGAAGTACCAGCGCTGGAGCGACTGTGGCGGTGACATCTCCCGCCGGTTCGGCTTCGACGAGCTGCTGACCACCGTGATGCTGTACTGGGTCACCAACTGCATCGGCACGTCCTTCCGGCCCTACCGGGACGACCACCTGGCCCCACATCTGCCAATGGTCGACGTGCCCGCCGGCATCACGGTCAGCGTGGAGGACGCCGGCCTGCCCCGGTCGTTCGCCGAACGCACCTACGCCAACCTCACCCACTGGCGCGAGCCCAGCGTCGGCGGCCACTTCCTCGCCCAGGAAGAGCCCGATCTGCTCGCCGCCGACCTGCGCGCCTTCTTCCGCGCGCTGCGGTGATCCAGAAGCCCAACCGAACGCCGCGCCACGCAGGCCACGACGCCCGAGGCGGCCGACGGTGAACTGCGCGTCGGGGCCCTCAAGTGGTTGGGTGCGAGAGCGTCACGGCAACCACTGGTCCGATCGCAACGCTGAGCAGGTAGGCGAGGTTGAACAGACCCAGTGCTTCGGCCCGGTGGGAGGCGGATACGACGCCGGCCGCGTGCAGGGCGAGTACGCCTTGGCCGGTCGCGGCCGCCAAGGAGCCGAGCGTCATCGCCGCGAGCAGCAGCGGTACGGCGGTGGTGATCGCCGCCAGCAGCAGCGCGGCGGCGCCGGTGACGAGCAACGTGGCGGCCGCGACGCGGCGTGACACTCGCACGGATGCCGCGACCAGGAACCCGGAGCAGATGCCGCCGATCAGGTACGGCGCCAGCAGCACGATCCCGCTCCGGGTGCCTGCCCATCCCGCGTGCTGTCGCAGCAGGTCCGGCGCGGCGTAGAGCAGGGCGAAGTTCCCCACTCCCAGCGCGAAGGCCAGCGCGCACGCCGCGAGGAACCGGCCGTTCCGTGCCATCACAGCAGGCAGGAAGCCGTCCGGACGGACCTTGGTCCGGAACACCAGCAGAGGCAGCAGCACAACGGTGGCCGGGCCGGCCACCAGCGGCCGGTGCGGAATGAGGACGGCTGCGGTGACCAGCATCGCCAGGATGGTCATCCCGAAGAAATCGAACGGCGCCGGCACCGCGTCCGGTGAGGTGGTGCCGCGGCGAGCCGCGGGCACGGCGAGCACCGCCAGCAGCGGCAACGCCAGTGCCGCCTGCCACGAGGAGACGTCGGCGATCAGTGCGCCGGTCAGCGGACCGGTGGCCCCGACGACCGCCAGCGACGCGGCGACCACGCCCATCTGCCGGGCCGAGTCGGCCAGTTTCATCGCGGTCACGGTGAGGCCGGCGGACCCGAGTCCCTGCACCGCCGCGCCGGCCACCATCGCCGGCACGCTCGGGATCAGCACGAGGATGAGCGTCCCCGCGGCCACCAGCGCGGACGCGACGGTCAGGACCGCTCGTACGCCGCGACGGGCGAGCAGCGCCGCCAGCAGCGGCGTCCCCAACGCGATCCCCCAGCCGAAGGCGGTCACACCGGCGGTCGCGGCCTGTTCCCCGCTACCCGTCGCGCGCGCCAGGTCGTCGAGCAGCAGTGCCGGTGCGGCAATCCCGAACGACAGCGGACCGGCCAGCAGGGCGAGCCAGGGTGTGGCCACCCGCCCTGGTGCGAGCGGCCTGTGGCGGGAAGCGGCTCGGCGCCGCTGTAGCTGATCCATGTCGTTCCTCCGGTGTCGGCTCGGTTCAGCCTGCCCGGGGCTCCTTACCACCGGCTGACGGCCGGCTGACGTACGCGTCGGTGACCCCGCGCCGCTTCCCGGTGAGCAGACCGTCGGTCGGCGGACGTTCGCGGGGCGGGACAGCCGGCTGGCTAGTGTGAAGCGATGAGGTTCGGAGTGCTGGGCGACGTCGCGGTGTGGACGTCGGACGGCACACCTGTCGCCGTGCCCGGCCTCAAAGTGCGTGGTCTGCTGGCTGACCTGCTGGTTCACGAGGGGCGCCCGGTGACCGCCGACCGGCTGATCGAGGATCTCTGGGGTGACGAGGCACCCGGCAACGCGCTCGGGGCGCTCCAGACCAAGGTGTCGCAGCTGCGCCGCGCACTGGGGGCGGGCGAGGCGGGCGGCCGTGCGCTGGTCGAGTCCGGTGAAGCCGGCTACCGGCTGCGGACGCCGCCGGAATCGGTCGACGCCGGTCGCTTCGCCGCTCTGTTGCTACGTTCGGGCGCGCAGCGGGAGCCGGCTGTGCGGGCGGCGACGCTCACGGAGGCCCTGTCGCTGTGGCGCGGTTCCCCGTACGCCGAGTTCAGCGACGAGCGGTTCGTCCGCCAGGCGGTCGAGCGGCTCGACGACCAGCGCCTGACCGCGCTGGAGGAGCTGGCCGAGGCCCGGCTCGATCTCGGTGAGCACCACCTGCTCGCCGGGGAACTGACCGACCTGGTCGCACGCCATCCGTGGCGTGAGCGACTACGGGCCGCGCACCTGCGCGCCCTGTACGGCTCGGGACGCCAGCATGAGGCGCTGTTCGCCTACGAGCAGTTCCGTCGGCAGGCGCGCGACGAACTCGGCATCGATCCCGGCAGGGAGTTGGTCGAGCTGCACGGGGCGATCCTGCGCCAGGATCCCGCCCTCCAGCCGCCGGCACCGGCGTCGACTCCGGCCCGGACCAATCTTCCGGCGCCTCTGTCGCCTGGTCCGTACGGCGGGCTGATCGGGCGCGACGGGGCCGTCGAGGCGGTGCGGGAGCGGCTGACGAACGAGCGGCTGGTGACCCTGACCGGTCTGGGTGGGGTGGGAAAGAGCAGGTTGGCGATCGAGGCCGCTCGTGCGCTGGGTGACACGTTCCCCGCTGGCGTGTGGCTCGTCGAGCTGGCCGGCCAGCCGTACTGCGGCGACCACGCGACCTGCACCGAGATCGTCGACATGGTGGCGGCGATGCTCGAGATCCGGGACGACAGCCCGCCCGGCCTGCCCGGTGATCGACCACCGCGCGAGCCGATGGACCGGTTGGTCGCCGCGCTGCGAGGTCGGCGGATGCTGTTGCTGCTCGACAACTGCGAACACGTGGTGGCGCCGGTCGCTCGACTGACCGAGAAGCTTCTCGGCGCCGTGGCCGACCTGCGCATCCTGGCGACGAGCCGCGAGCCGCTCGGGATCCCCGGCGAAGCCGTCTTTCCGGTGCCGCCGCTGACCCTGCCGGAGCCCGGAGCCGGCGCGCGGCAGATCGCCGAGGCTCCGGCGGTTCGGCTCTTCGTGGCCCGCGCCCGCGCCACCGAGCCAGGGTTCACCGTCGATCAGCGGAACACGGACGCGGTCGCCGTCATCTGCCGGCGTCTCGACGGCGTACCGCTGGCGCTGGAACTGGCCGCGTCCCGTCTGGCCGTTCTCGACCCGGGCGAGCTGGCGGCACGGCTCGACGATCGCTTCCGGCTGCTGTCATCCGGCCGGCGCACCGCGCCCCCGCGTCAGCAAGGGCTTCGCGCCGTGATCGACTGGAGTTGGGAGTTGCTGTCACCTCCCGAACGCGCGGTGCTGCGCCGGCTCGCGGTCTTCGCCGACGGCGCCACCCTGGCCGCCGCCGAGCAGGTGTGCGGGGGCGGGCAGGTGGCATCGGACGAGGTCCTCGACGTGCTGGCACGCCTGATCGACCGATCGCTGGTCATGGTGCGGAGCGGCGAGACTCCGCGACGCTTTCGGCTGCCGGAGACGGTGGCTGCCTACGGTCTGGAACAGCTCGACAGCGCCGCCGAACTGCCCGCGACTCGTCGCCGTTACGCTACGTGTTTCGCCCGTCTCGCCGAGCAGGCCGCCGGACGGCTACGTGGGCACGATCAGAGTCGTGCGTTACGTGAGCTCGACGCCGAGAGCGCCAACCTCCGGGCGGCACTCGACGTCGCCGCCACCGACGGTCAGGCCCGCGTGGGCTTGGCGCTCGCGACCTCGTTGTCCTGGTACCGCCTGCTCCGGGGTCGATTCGGAGAGGTGAGCCGGTCACTGCGGACGGCGTTGGACATCGTCCCGAGGAGTGAGGACGACGTCGCGCCGGACGGCCTGCGGCGACATGCGGAGATGTGGCTGGCCGCTCTCGCCACCCGGGACGGCGATCCGACCGCTCCCCGGCAGCGGATCCTGGAGAGCTACCAGGACACCGAGGGGCCGGAGAAGGCGTTCGCGCAGTGGTTGTTCGCCTCCATGATGCTCGGCTCCGGAGATCCGGGCGAGGCCGCCGTCCTGGTCGACGCGGCGCTGGCGGCGTTCCGCGCTGGCGGGGACCGGTGGGGCATCGCTGCCGCCTGCGCCATCCGAGCGGACCTCGCGCTCGTACTCCGCAGCGACCTGCCCGCGGCGCAGCGTGACTGCGAGACCAGCCGGGCGCTGTTCGAGCAGCTGGGTGACCGCTGGGGCCAAGTGCATCCGACGAGCCTGTTGGGAACCCTGGCCGAGATCCACGGCGACTACGATCGCGCCGCCACCCGCTACCGGGAGGCGCTGCGCATCGCCGAACACCTGCGGCTGTGGACGTCGGTGTCCCGGCAGCTGGCATGCATCGGCCGGCTGGCCATCTTGAGGGGCGACCTCGACGAGGCCGCCGTCAGTCACGACCGCGCGCTACAGGTGGCCCGGGAACAGTCGAGCCCCTCCGCCGTCGCCTTCGCCGGCACGGGCCTGGCAATGATCGCGCGACGGCGGGGCGACCTCGACGCGGCCGAGACCCAGCAGCGGGACCTGCTCGACTGGAACCGCCGCGCCGGCTTCCTGCCGGGCTGCGCGCTCGCGCTGGCCGAGTTGGGGTTCATCGCGGAGCACCGCGGTGATGCTGTCCTCGCCGAGCGCCGCCACCGTGAGTCGCTCGACGCGGCGCGCGCCACCGGGGACCAACGGGCGGTCGCCCTGGCTCTCGAGGGCCTGGCCGGTGCCATCAGCCTCGGCGGTGACAGTCGCCCCGCCGCGGGGCTGCTCGCCGCGGCGCGGACGCTGCGCGAGGCCGCCGGAGCGCCGCTGCCTCCCGGCGAGCAACATGACGTCCAGCGCATCACGGTCCGCCTCCGGGAGGCGCTCGGCAGCGACGAACTCACTGCCGAGATGAGCCGCGGCGCACAGCTCGACCTGGTCGGACAGCCGTTCAGCGGCGTCGGTAAGGGGATGGTCAGCGAACGGTAAGCCTGCTCGGCACGGTTGACCGAGAACCGAGCCGACCCAGGAGGCACCATGCAGACCGATGCCAGGATCGCCGTCATCTACTACTCCGCCACCGGCACCGTGCACCGGCTCGCGCAGGCATTTGTCGACGGCGCCGCGGACGCCGGCGCGGAGGTCCGCCTGCGCCGGGTGGCAGAGTTGGCGCCGGAGCACGTCATCGATGCCAAGCCGCAGTGGCGAGCCCACCTCGACGCCACTGCCGACATTCCGGTCGCCACCCTGGACGACCTCCGGTGGGCCAACGGGTACGCCTTCGGCACGCCGACCCGTTTCGGGAACATCTGCTCCCAGCTGCGCCAGTTTCTCGACACCACGACCGTCCCGTGGCAGGCGGAGGAACTGGCCGACAAGCCGGCGACCGGCTTCACCGCCACCTACGAGGAACACGGCGGCCAGGAGGCGACCCTGCTCAGCCTCTACCAGACCTTCCACCACTGGGGGTCGATCATCCTGCCCACGGGCTACCTGAACTACGACACCGCTCACGCCGCCGGCGGAAACCCGTACGGCGTCAGCCAGGTGGAGAGCCGCGCCGGCCGGGATCCGGAGTACGCCAGAGCTGTCCTCGAGACGGCCTGCTTCCAGGGCGCACGCCTGACCCGGATGGCAGCCGCTCTCGCCGCCGCCCGCACGGACAGCAGGCTCGGGTAGGAGCCAGGCGGCCTTCGCCGATGCCGGCGGAATCCATCGGCGTGGAAGCGGTGCGGATGCGGGAAGTCAAGGACCCGGGTGGGGCCGCGGACCCGTCGCCCGCCGCCTCGCGGGCGGTCACCACGAAGGTGTACGGAGTGTCAGCGCTCGACCGGCCAGGTCATCGGGTGCCTGTCGGGGCATGCGCCGAAGGTGATCGTGGACAACTGATGCGGGGCGCCGCTTCCTCGCCTAAGCTGCGTTCCATACGCATCGACACTGATCAATGGTAGGTGATGGTGGGGTCGAGGCCGACCCAACCAAGCATTCACCGACTCCGATGGGAGTACCGGATGACCTGGCGTCCAACCATCGCCGCACTCACCGGCCTGTGCCTGGTGCTGACCACCGCACCAGGCCCCGCCGGTGCCGCGCCCCCAGCATCTCGGGACGCCTCTGATGTGAACGTTCACACCAGCCTGTTCGCCGGCCCACCCGGCGCGCCCCCCGGGGTCTGCCCGGAGGGCGCCGCGTACGGCCCGCCGCTGCCGGCCGGCTCCGTGTCCGCGACGAAGATCCAGAGCGGGTTCTCGTTCCTCGAAGGACCGGTCTGGGTCGCCGACGGCGGCTACCTGCTGATGTCCGACATGGCCGCGGGCACTGGGCCGAACAACGTGCAGCCCTCCACGATCCGCCGGTTCACGCCGCCGGCGACCTTCGACACCTTCATCGCCGACGCCGGCAGCAACGGCCTGGCGCTCAGCCCCGACGCCCAGCAGATCATCGCCGCCACCCACGACCAGCGGAGCGTCTCCGCATACCGGCTCAGCGACCGGACCCGCAGCACCGTCGCCGCCGACCACCAGGGCCGGGCGTTCAACTCACCGAACGACGTCGCGGTCCGGTCCGACGGCGTCGTCTACTTCACCGACCCCAGCTTCCAGCGCGGCAACCGGCCCGACCAGATGAGCGGACGTACCAGCGTCTTCCGCGTCTCCGGCGGCCAGGTGTCGCTGGTGGACGACCGGCTGCGGCAACCCAACGGCATCGCGCTCTCCCCGGACGGCGGCACGCTCTACGTGGGCGCCTACTCCGAGAACAAGATCTACAAGTACGTCGTCCAGCCCGATGGCACCACCGGCACCCGCAGCGTCTTCGTGAACTACCTCGGCGGTCCCGACGGCGTCACCGTCGACTGCGCCGGCTACGTGTACTGGGCCTCCGGCTCGGACGGGCTGGTCCACGTCTACTCGCCCGCCGGCGCGCAGCTCGGCACGATCCGCTCCGGCGGCGCCGGCACCACGAACGTGGCGTTCGGCGGACCCGACCGGCAGACCCTCTACATCACCTCCGGCCGGACGAACGACTCGGGCCTGTACAGCGTGTGGCTCAACGTCCCCGGCTACCCGTACTGACCAAGAACCCCGGGAAGGAAAACACCCGTGCGGATCAATCCTCACCACTTCCGACACCGCGTCCCGCTCGCCCTGCTGGTCTGCGCCGGCGTCATCGTGACCGGCGTACCCGCCAACGCCGCGCCGGCCGCACCGGCGACCGGGAGCCGGCAGGTGGCCCAGCTCGCCGCCGACACCAGCCCGCCCACCCGGCCGACCGGCCTGCGCCGCACCCGGCTGACCTGCCAGTCCGTCACGCTCGCCTGGTACGCCTCCCGGGACAACGTCGGCGTCGCCTTCTACGACATCTACCACGACGGCCAGCTCGTCACCTCGGTCTCGGGACGGACGCTGACCGCCACGCTCAGCGTCGTGCAGGGTGTCACCTGGGGCTGGTACGTCAACGCCCGCGACGCCGCCGGCAACGTCTCGCAGGCCAGCTCCACGCTCTCGGTCACCCCGCCGTTCTGCCAGCAGGACACGTCGCCGCCCAGCACGCCGACCGACCTGGCCGCGACGGTGAACGGCACGGCCGTGACCCTCACCTGGTCGGCCTCCACCGACAACGTCGCGGTCACCGGCTACACGATCCTGCGCAACGGTACGGCGGTCGGCTCCACCACCGGCACCGCAGGCAACCCACCGGCGATCACGTTCACCGACACCGGGCTGACGCCCGACACCGACTACCGGTACACCGTGACCGCCCGGGACGCCCAGGGCAACGTCTCGGGGGCGAGCGCCGCGGTCACCGCGCACACCGGCTCGGGCTGCACGAGCCCGGTCTGCGGCGCCACGACGATCACCACTGAGAAGGACCTGCCCTGGGGCCTGGTGCAACTGCCCGACGGCACGGTCCTTTACGGCCGGCGCGACCTGTTCGACATCGTCGCCATGAACCCGGACGGCACCGACAAGCGCAGCATCGGCACCGTGCCGAACGTGGCAGGCACCAGCGGCGAGGGCGGCGTGCTCGGGCTGGCGGTCTCGGCCACCTTCACCACCGACCGCTGGCTGTACATCTACCACACCACCACGACCGACAACCGGATCGTGCGCATCCGCTACGACGGCACGCTGCAGACCGACACCCGGCAGGTGCTCGTCACCGGGATCCCGCGCAACAAGTACCACAACGGCGGCCGGCTGCGCTTCGGCCCCGACGGCAAGCTCTACGCCGCCACCGGCGACGGACAGGACCCGGACGTGGCCCAGGACACCAGCAACCTGGGCGGCAAGGTGCTGCGGCTCAACCCCGACGGCACCGTCCCGGCGGACAACCCCTTCGGCAACCACGTGTGGAGCTACGGCCACCGCAACCCGCAGGGACTCGCCTTCGACTCCCAGGGCCGGCTCTTCGAGCAGGAGTTCGGCAACAACGTCATGGACGAGACCAACATCATCGTCAAGGGGGGCAACTACGGCTGGCCCGCCTGTGAGGGCACCTCCGGCGACTGCGCCAACCCGAACTTCAGGGCCCCGATCCGGACGTACCCGGTGGCCGAGGCCTCGTGCAGCGGCATCGCGATCGTCCGGGACGTGCTCTACATCGCCTGCCTGCGCGGCAACCGGATGTACCGTGCGGAGATCAGCGGCAACACGCTCACCAACGTCCAGCAGTACTTCGTCGGGACGTACTTCCGGCTGCGTACCGTCGAACCGACCCTCGACGGCAACCTGTGGCTGACCACGAGCACCGGCGGGGACAAGGACAGCACCCCGAACAACAGCAACGAGAAGATCCTCAAGGTGACCCTCGGCGGGGCGGCGTCCGGCTCCACAAGCTGAGGGCGGGCCGGGAATCCGGCACCGCCAGCCGTCGGAGGGTGCCCGCGCGACGCGGGCACCCTCCGAGCGGTCCGGGCCAATACTGCAGCTGACCACCGCCGGAGTGTCGACGAGGTGGCAAGTCAGGTGACGCCGATGTTCAGGTAGAAGTGGCCGAGCTTGAGCGACAGAGAGGCGCCTCCGAAGTGGTGGATGACCAGGGCCAACAGGATGACGATCAAGATGCAGACGACGAGCCAGATCAGGGACCACACGAACCTTGGGATCCCGTAGCGACCGACGCGAGCCATTAGGCTCGCCCCCTCGGCGTTGGCGCTGCAGCAGGCGCCGCCACGCATGGCCTTGTCGGCTGTTGATAACTGCGCCCGACGCTAGCGGACGTCTCCATACCCCCTCCTTCATCGAGGTGTCCGCGAAACTTCCCTACCGAGGCTCGCGTCAAACTGGGGGCGGAGCAGCTGACCATCGGCCCGGCCGGGACCTGCCAGATCCGGTAACCGGCTGGCAGCCGCCGACCGGACACCCCTGGCTTGGCATCCCGCGCGTGGGCGAGGTCTCACGCCGAACGGGCGGCGCTACGCCTGAGGGGTCCAAGTCTGATACGGCCAGGTGCCGGCGGCACGAGCCCGGTCCACCAGCTCGGGCGCCCGGGTGGTGACCTCGATGGCGAGCTGTCCTGCATACCCGGCCATCGCTTCCGGGTACGTCCGCAAGGCAACCAGCAGTCGCCCAACTGCGCTGAGACGTTCGACGGCGATTCGCCAGTCCTGACGGTCGACGGCGAGGGCGGCGGTGAGCAGCAGTGTGTTCGCATACTCCCAGGCTGCGCGCTGGTCCAGCACGGCCAGCTCATGACGGATAGCGTAGGCATGTTCGGCCAAGGGCGCCGCGGTCGCTGTCTGCTGGCGTTCGAGCATCGCGGCGGCGAGATTGTGCAGGGCCGTGCCGAGGATTCGACGCAACCTTGGGTAGGCCGCGTCCGCGTCCGCGCAGCGGTCGATGACCTCGGACAGCAGCATGATCTGGTCTTCGTCACGTCCGGTGGCTTCCGCGACCACGGCGGCGTCGACCATGTGAGTGACCGCGTCGGCCAGCGCCTCCCGCTCGGTGGCAGTCCCGCGTAGCAGGCCCTCGTGCCGCCGGACGGCAACGACCACGGACAGCCAGGCAAGGTCCCAGGCGTCGTCGCAGTGGCCGATCCGGTGCCGGAGCATCGCCCGCTGGTAGAGGGCCGCGGACCAGAGGCGCCGGACGTCCCGCCGGGCCGGGTCCGACGTCGCCCCGTCGTACAGGCTCAACTCGTCGGCGAGCTCGGCGAGGACGCGGTCGGCCTCAATGATCTGATCTGCGTCGGCCAGAGAGATCCCTTGATCGAGCCGGGAGGCACAATCGGCGATCACCGACGGGTCAGCGGGCGGGCGGTTGCCGGGTGCACGGCCGGTCACCCGCGACTCCGCCGCCAGCCGAGCCGCGAACCCGCCGGCGGTAACGCCGGATGGTGCGGGCTGGGCCAGCAGGTCCAGGTAGGAGCGGCGGATCCGCCATGCGCCCGAGTCGGGCACCACGAGGTTTGCCGGCGCGGCTTGTCGCAGCTGCGCCAGCGACGCCTCGATCCGCTCTAGTCGCTTCTGCGCTCCGGAACCCTGGAACATCTGTTCCACTGAGTACTGTTCGGTCAGCGCCACCCGCATCAGGTCCGGCCGCCCCAGACTGCTGGCGACCCGCGCGAAGATTCCAAGGGCATCCGCCAGGTCGATCACGGCGGCCGCCTCGCCCGTGTCGCGGGCGAGCCCACGCTGCAGGTCGACCATCTCTGCGGCCAACGGTCCCAGGACGGAGGGGTCCGTCCCGAGTCTCAGGGTGACCAGCCCAGTCAGTGCTGCGGTCCGAGCGCGGCAGGCGTCGAGGCCGTCGGCGGGCCGGGGCGCGACCAACCGCCACACCCGTTCGACGACATCGCGCCCGCGATCGACGAGCCCGATGCCGGCCAGGATCTGGCCCGCCTGCACGGTGCGGACCACGGCATCGGCATGCCAGTCCGGATCGGAGAGCAGATCGCCGGCGAGCGCGATGACCTCCTCGGCCTGTCCCCGCAGCTCAGTGACGTCACCGCCATCGGCGAGCCGTTCCTGAGAGAGGTTCAGAGTGGCGCGGCCCAGAGCGTGCAGCAGACGCCCCGGATCGCCCAGACCACGGGCAGCGGCAACCGCCTGCTCAACGGCCGCCCGGGTGTCCGGGCCGAGACCGGCCCGCGCGGTGATCTCGTCGGCGGCGCTGAGCAGGCGGTCGACCTCGGCAGGTTCGCTCATCACACCTCCAGTGCTGGACGACGAGTTGCCGTGACCAGCTGCGTGCCCGCACTGAGCACCGCGAGCAGCAGTCGACCGATCATGAAACCCGAGGCACCGCCCGCCCCGGCGAGGCAAACCCCGCGCAACGGCGGCGAGCCAGCACGTCGCGATCCGCGCTCATCCACCAGTGACGTGATACGCCGTGAGGGCATGTCGCACTTCTACCAGGAGCCAGAGGAAAGAAGAAGAAGGTCAATGCGGTCTCGCGGATGCCATGAAGTTCTGCGAAGACGCAGATATAACGACATTCGACGCAACCGGCTGCTCGCGGTCACTGCTGCCGGAGCAGCTGCAACCGACCCCGCAGACGGGGCGTGCATCGAGCGTCACAGCGGGGCCTGGGCGAGGTCTCGGCGGGCTCGAACGGCCCGGGGCCAGGTCCATGCGGTGCGCAGGATGAAGGCCAGGAGCAGCAGCTCGAGCCCGATGGAGAAGCCGTAGAAGTAGAGGTAGCTCCAGGACTCGCCGGCCGCGTTGTACACCGTGACGGGGATGTAGAGCGTTGCCACGACGAGGTTGGTGGCGCGGTTGACGCGGGCGGGGAGTGTCGCGGAGAGCAGGATCATGAGGATCGGGACGGCCATGAGTGTGAGCGCGAGGGCGACGAAGGTTGGGCCGGTGTCGAACTCGTGCACCGTGCCGGCCAGGATGTCGTCGATGAAGCCGGGCTTGTACAGGGCGAGGTAGTCGACGTAGATGTAGAGGAACATGAAGCTGGCCCAGGCCGCGGCAAGCTTCGCCTGGACCGGGATGTGCGCCTCCCGGAGCGCACCGGCTGATCTGTCGGTTCTGGTCATCACGTCTCCTGTTTGCTGGCGTCAGCCGGGTCGGCTCACTCGATGTCTCAACACTGACCAGCGTTGGCAGGCGCCACATCCGCTTGCGGGCTCGGGCTGTCCTGGTCCCAGGCGCGGGACACTCGCCGTACTTTCGGCTGATCCGCCCGAGGGGCGGCCCCCTTACGTTCTGCGGAAAGGGGGAAGCATGCTTGCTGGGATCTGGGCTGAGCCTCGCCCCACAGGTGCGCCGGTGCGGGTGTGGCGGGACTGGGCGCTGTCCTCGGCTCTTGTCGTGATCTCGGTCGTCGAGGTGCTGCTGCGCGACCACAGGGCATGGGCGCTGCTGCTGGTCGGTGTCAGCGTCGTGGTCGCGGCGTGCCTGCTGTATCGACGCACGCGACCGCTGGCCGCAGTAGCCGTTGCCTTCGGAACCGTTCTCGCCTTCGACATCGCGAGGATCGCGGTAATCGACGCCACCGGCCTGCTGGGCATCGCAGGGCTGCTCGTGTTGCCCTACGCCCTGCTGCGCTGGGGGGCAGGGCGCGAGGCTGCCTTCGGACTCGGCATCATCCTCGTCTGGCTGCCCGTCACCCTCGTCGCGGAGCAGACCTCACCCGCGGAGAGGGTCGCCGGTTACGGCTTCTTCCTGTGCTCGGCCGCGCTCGGAGCGGCAGTGCGCTACCGCACCAGGAGCCACGACCGCGACGTCGAGCAGGTCCGGCTCCATCAGCGCAACGAACTCGCCCGCGAGCTGCACGACACGGTCGGCCATCACGTCTCGGCCATCGCCGTCCAGGCACAGGCAGGTCGCGCGCTGGCCGCCGCAGATCCGGAGCGCGCGCTGGCCACCCTGGTCACCATCGAGGAGGAGGCGTCCCGGACGCTCAGGGAGATGCGAGCCCTCGTGGGCGTGCTGCGCGACGGTACGGACGCCGATCTCGCCCCTCGGCGAGGGGTGGCGGACATCGAACGACTCGCTCGTCCCGGCGGCGAGGTGCTGGGCGTCCGCGTGCAGGTCTCCGGTGACGTCGAGGCCGTTGAGCCGGCAGTCGGCACCGCCCTCTACCTGATCGCCGCCGAGGCGGTCACCAACGCGACCCGCCACGCCCGCGGCGCCACCGGAGTCACCGTCGACGTCACCGCATCCCGCGACCAGGTGCACCTGCGGGTGCACGATGACGGCGAGGCGACCACGACCAGCTCCCCGCACGCCGGCTACGGGCTGCGCGGCATGGCCGAGCGGGCGAGCCTGCTCGGCGGCACCCTCCGGGCGGGACCTGCCCCGGACGGCGGCTGGAGCGTCGACGCCTCGCTGCCTCGGACAGCGCTGACGTCATGACCATCCGCGTGCTTGTCGCTGACGACCAGGACATCGTCAGAGCAGGGCTCTGCATGATCCTGAACGCCCAACCGGGCATCGCCGTCGTCGGCGACGCCGCCGACGGCCGCCGGGCGATCTCCATGGCCCGTGCGCTGCGTCCCCATGTGTGCCTGCTGGACATCCGCATGCCCGAGGTCGACGGAATCGAAGCCACCCGCCAGCTCGCCGGGGCCGACGTCGCCGACCCTCTGGCCGTCGTCGTCATCACCACCTTCGACCTCGACGAGTACGTCTACGGGGCGCTCAAGGCGGGCGCCCGAGGCTTCCTCCTCAAGGACGCCGGCGCCGAGATGCTCGCCCAGGCCGTCCATGCCGCCGCCCGAGGTGACGCCCTCATCGCACCGAACATCACCGCGAGGCTCCTGTCCTCCTTCGCGAACAGCCGCCCGCGCTCGGTGCCACCTGAACCTGTCGAGCCGCTGACCGCTCGCGAGGAACAGGTCCTGCTGGCTGCCGCTCGCGGCCGGACCAACAGCGAGATCGGCGATGAGCTGTCCATCAGCCTCAGCACCGTCAAGACCCACATCGCCGCCCTGATGCGCAAGCTCAACGCCCGCAACCGCGTCGAGATCGTGATGTGGGCCTACGTGGCAGGACGCTCGGTTCGTCAGGATGCCGCTGCCGGTAGCTGACGGGCCTGCCCGTAACGGCGGCCAGCCGATCGTTGGGAAGCCAGGTGTGCGCGGTTTCGGTCGCGATGACGTACACATCCCAGCCGTCGCGCCGCACCGCCTCGACCAGCTCGACGATGCGGCGGGCCGGTGGCGCGGCACAGACCACCAGGTAGAGCAGACGGGCATTCGCGGATCCGGACGTCACGCGGCGATTCCGGCGCGTTCGGCGAGTGCCCGCAGGCCGGGGGTGACGGCGCGCCGCTCACGGGTGAGCAGGTCGCCGATCAGATGGCGCGTCCGGCCGTGCACGTGCACCGTCTGCGGCGCGATGCGTTCGGCTTCGAGCAGGTGCAGCACGGCTGCGGGATCGTTGCCGGGCGAGCAGGCGTAGGCGGCGGCGAGGTCGAGGTGGACCCGGGCGCGGCGGCTCACCAGGGCCGCCGGCAGCGACGAGGTGTCGAGCTGTTCTCCAAGGTGGATCGCCAGCTGAGGCTGGTCCGTTCGGGCGGCGATGCTGATGCGGTGGATCATCACGTTCGTCGGACCGAACCCGGTCCACAGGTCGTTACGATCGGCGCCGAGCCGCCGGGCCAGGGCGTTCGCGTCGTCGAGGTGCCGCTCGACAGCGGCGGGCTGGGCCTGCCGGGCGGCGATCAGCGCCGCGAGCAGAGTCAACGCCCCGTGGGCCGACAGGACACGCGGACCCGTCGACGCGGAGTCCCTCGTGTCCGTCACACCATCGAGAGCGGCCAGCACCACCTCCTCGGCATCGCCGACGCGGTCCGGCATCGCCAGCAGCGCAGTACCCACCGAGAACGCCGCCGCAGCGACGAGCGCAACATCCTCGGCCTGCTCGGCGGCGACACGAGCGGCACGGTCCGCCGCCACCCAGGCAAGGCTGGGATCGCCGAGTTTCACGGTGAGTTTGGCGGCGGCGAGATTCGCCGCCGCCAGCGACCCGACGGCCAGGGCGCGCTGCGTGCCGGTGCAGGTCCGGGTCAACAGGTTCGCCTGCTCGAACGTGTCGGGCAACGCCCGGACCGCCTCGGCATAGTTGCCACGCTGGTAAAGGCTATGGAGATGGGCCACCCGCTGACGGACCTCCGAAAGCGTGAGAGGCTCGACCGGCTGTTTCGGTGCGGCAGGTGCGAGCAGGTGCCGGCGCAGCTCGGCCAGCAGTCGCGACCTGGCATCGTGGTCGGCTTCCTCGCCACGGCCTGCTACCGCGTTGACGACTGAGACCTGCCCGGTTCGTGTGGTGCGGCCCGCCTCCGGGCGCTCGCCGTGGAACCGGTCCGGCGGGCGTCGATTGTCGCCGACTTCGCCGTACCTTTCGCCTGTGGCCTCGCCGGCTGCCATCACCGCCTCGGGTACCGCTCCCCACCGCGCCCGCTGTGCCGCCTCGGCCTGCTGTGCCTGGAACCGGGACTGGAGGTGTCGGTAGGCGTCGTAGGCGGCGAGTAGCTCGCCCTGGGCGTCCAGCAGGGTGTCGCACTGCAGCCAGAAGATCCGGTCCACGACCTGCCGGCCCCGCTCGACCATTCCCAGGGTGCTGCGCGTCGTGTGCACCTGGCGTGCGAGGGCTTCCTGAATGAGTCCCCTCGACCTACGCAGGGCGGCGAGCTTACGGCCGAGATCGTCCCTGGCCTGTTGAAGATCCTGGCGATCAATCATGGGCTCGCCTTTCCGTTCGCATCGACCTGCGTCGAGCCGACTGTTGCGGCGCCCCGACGCACGGCGATTCGACGTTAGCGGATCGCACGCGACCTGGGCGTGGAGCTGGTGCGAATGGCGTGCTGGCCTGGCAGAGAGGGCGCCTGTGTCGAAAAAACCGGCGGGGGGAGCGGGGTTGGCACCTCGAACGTCAGCCACGATCACGGCGGAACACACTTCAGCCATCCCCACTCCCGGCCCAACGGGCACGGCAACCTCAGCCTGCCGCCGTCACCGACAGACACCCCGGACACGATGTGCGAGTTCGGTGGGCATCGGCCCTCTTCGACGAGCGCGGAAGAGCGTTCGGTGATGCCCATAAAGGGCGCGCGGCGCCAGCCCTGCCGCAAGGGCTTTCGGCGGTTCAGTAGCCCCACCGGTGCCGGACGCGGGTTTCGCGTACCGGGATTTCGGGGTGGGGACTTCGGGTTCGTCGCCTACGCCGACACCGACACCGCCCAGGACGTCCTGGTCCGCGTTGTCGGTGGCGACACCGACCCGGGAGCCCAGACCGCCCCCCTCGCACGCGCCCGCGAGTTGTGGTGGCTCTCCCGCGCCGTACGGGCCAAGTACACCGCCATCTCCCGCGCCGTGCCGCTGCTGCTCGCCGGGTACGCCGGCGCCGCCACCACCGCAGCCCTGGCGATCTGGGCCCGGTGACCACGATGACCGCGACCACCACCCTCGTCGTGCAGGACCCCGTCGACGCCTACGAACTGTTCGCCCACGCCCGCACCGTGCTCAGGCTGCCCCTGGACGGCCGATGGCACCTGGTCGACCACGGCCGCGTCCACATGCTGCAAACCCTGCCCGGACAGGGCGCACCGGCCCTGGCCAGCGTGCACCTCCCCGTCGACGGCAGCCGGCACCCCGGCGAGCCCCACGCCGGCATCCCCGGCGGCTACGCCCTGCTCGCCTTCACCACCGACGGCGGCGACACCAACAGGACCCAGCGCCGGCACCGCGACCTCGCCGGCCAGGCTAGTGCGTGGCTGACCCACCGACGGCTTCGCTGGACCTGGTCACACGCCGACGGGCCCTTCACGACCAACCACGCCGATCTTGCGACCAGGGGCCAAATAGTTGATCTTTTTGGGGGTCTGCGCGGTCCCTGATCGCTACCACGGTGGTTGACCGCTGTGAGTCGATCTCCTCTGAGCATCGGCGAGCTGGTCGAGCACTGGACCCTTGTCCCTGCTGAGCTGGACCTGGTTGCGTCCAAGCATGGCGAGATACGGCCGGGTTCGCGCTGTTGCGGAGGTTCTACGACCGGTACGGCCGCTTCCCGCGAGGTTGGGCAGATCTGCGCCCGGAGGCGATGGACTTCGCCTCTCGCCAGGTCAAGGCGGAGCCGGGTTACTTGGCGTTCTACGGAGACCAGGGCCAGCGGATCCATCACACCCCCAATCGGCTAGATCAACCCGACAACGCACCCAGAATCCAATCCACGGATTCAGGCTAAGGTCCGGTCCGGCAGCGGAACAGGGGCGCAGGACCTGCGGCAGGGTGGGGCGAGCGCCCCACCCTGCCGTTGAACTCAGCCGATCTGCAGGGTCACGTCGTCCAGCACGAAGCTGGTCTGCAGGTAGGCGTCCTCGGTGCCGGTGAAGGTCAGCGTGACCGTCTGGCCGGCGTACGCGCCGAGGTTGACGGTGCGCTGCGTGTAGCCCGTGGCAGCGTTCATGTTGGACAGCGACGCCACGGTGGTGCCGTTGGCCTTGATCGTGAACACGTCGTAGGCGAGCGCCCCGTACTCGTTCGTGTCGATGTGCAGCCAGTAGGTCAGTACCGCACTGGTGCAGCCCGACGGGATGGTGACGGTCTGGCTGATGGCCTCGGTCGCGGTGTAGCCGTATCCGCCGAGCCACGCGTACCGGGTGCCGCTGCGCGGCACCTGCCCGATAGAGGTGCCGATCGCGCCGGTGGAGCCGGTCCACGGCGAGGTGCCGCTTTCGAACCCGCCGTTGAGGATCAGCTGGGCGGCGGTGCAGCCGCCCGGTCCGCCGGTCACGGTCAGCGTGTACGTGGTGCTGTGCGACACCGACCCCGTGCCGGTGATGGTGATGGTGTAGGTGCCGCCGGCCACCGACGAGCCGACCGCGATGGTGGCGGTCGACGAGCTGCCGGAGGTGACCGACGACGGGCTGAACGAGACCGTTACGCCCGTGGGGGCGCCGCTGGCGGTCAGGGTCACCGTCTGGGCGCTGCCCGAGGTGGTGGCGGTGCCGACGGTGGTCGTGGTGCTGGACCCCGCGTTCACGGTGCCCGACGAGGGGCTGGCCGAGATCGAGAAGTCGTTGGTCGGCGTCGAGGTGCCGACCGCCCGGTTCCACAGCGTGTAGGCGATGCCGTCGGCAGCCCGGTTCAGCGCGGTGGCGTCGATGTTGCTGAGGGTGTCGCACGAGGAGTGGTAGCAGGAGTCGTAGGACTGACCGGCCGTGCCGCCCCACTTCGACGCCTGGGCCGACGTCTTGGTGGCGCTGGCGCCCATCGCGTAACCGGAGGTCGGGATGCCCGCGTTCTGGAACGAGTAGTCGTCGGAACGGCCCTGGCCCTCGACGTTCTCCTCCGGCTGCAGGCTGAGGGAGTCCCAGTACGCCTTCATCGGCTGCGACGCGGTCGAGGTGATGTTGTTGATGAAGTAGCCGCCGTTCTTCGACGCGATCATGTCGAAGTTGTAGTAGGCCTTGATCGCCGTTCGCTGGGTACTGGTCAGCGAGTTGACGTAGAACTTGGAGCCGTTGAGGCCCTGTTCCTCGTCGGTCCACCAGCCGAAGCGGACCTTGTTCAGCATGGTCGGGTTCTGCGCGGCCAGCGCGAGGGCGACCTCGAGCAGCGCCGCCGAGCCGGAGCCGTTGTCGTTGATGCCCGGACCGACCGAGACGCCGTCCAGGTGGGCGCCGAACATGTAGACGTTGCTCGCGTTACCGCCCGGCCACTCGGCGATCAGGTTCGGGCCTGCACCGCTGGTGCAGCCGGAGGTGCAGGGCTGCTCGGTGACGGTGAAGCCGGCGGCCTGCAGCTTGCCCTTGACGTACGCCACCGACTGCAGGTAGCCCTGGCCGGTCGAGCGGCGGGTGCCGCCGTTGTTGGTGGCGATGGTGCTGAGCTGTGTCAGGTGCGCCTGCACGTTGGCGACGTCGATGTCCGGCGCGGTGCCACCGGGGGTGCCGCCGTTGACCGTGAGCGTGTACTGCGCGGTGTGGGTGATCGAACCGGTGCCGGTCACGGTGATGGTGTACGTGCCCGCAGCCGCACTGGAGGTGGTCGCCACCGTCATCGTGGAGCTGTTGCCCGACGTCACCGACGTCGGGCTGAACGACACGGTGACCCCCGACGGGGCACCCGAGGAGGTCAGCGACACGGTCTGCGCGCTGCCGGAGACGGTCGCGGTGTTGACCGTCGCGGTGACCGAGGAGCCCGCGTTGACGCTGCCCGAGGTGGGGCTGACCGAGACGGAGAAGTCGGTGCTGGAACCGGTGCAGGTCGGGTCGCCGGTCTGGGCCGGGACCGCGACCGCGTTCCACGCGTCCTTGGTCCGGTTGAACAGGACGCACGAGGAGTCCAGGTTCTTCGCGGCGGTCAGGGTCGCGGTGCGGTACTTCTTGTGGGTCATGCCGGAGGTCTTCAGCAGCATGCCGCCGTAGAAGATCTTTCCGGCGGACTGGATGCCCACGCCGGTGACCGACGACGGGCCGCCCGAGCAGATGGGGCTGTTCGGCTTGCCGCCGCCCGGCGCGCTGCCCTCGGCGAGCAGGTAGAACCAGTGGTTGAGCGGACCTGCGGCCGCGTGTACCTCCGTGTTCGGGATCGACGAGGAGTAGCAGTTCGGGTGGCCGCCGACCAGCGAGGGGTTGTACATGTTGCGGATCGGGCCGTCGCCGACGAGGTCGATCTCCTCACCGACCAGGTAGTCGGGTTCGTCGTAGGCGCTGGACTGGTTGGCGTATGCCTCGGTCAGGGCGCCGAAGATGTCGCCGGTGGCTTCGCCGAGGCCGGCTTCGGAGCTGGTGCCGCCGGGGGTGTTCTGGTCCATGCCGTGGCCGAACTCGTGACCCACCACATCCATCGAGGAGATCCAGTTGCCTGCCGAGTTCTTGCCGATCGTGATCGTCGAGCCGTCCCAGTAGGCGTTCTGCTCGTTCAGGCCGACCTTGATCGGCCAGCTGCCGCCGTTGCCGTTGTGCCCGTTGCGGCCCAGCCAGGCCGACAGCATGTCCCATTCCTTCTGCGCCGAGTACAGTGCGTCGACGCAGCCGGTCTCCTTGCTTGTGCCCACTCCGTTGCCCCAGCTGTCGTCGGCGCCGGAGAAGACGGTGCTGGTGCTGTAGTCCTGGCAGTTCAGGCCGGTGCGCGTGGTGTCGCGCAGGTAGTACGTGCTGCCCGACTGCGACGTGGTGATCGACAGTGGGCTGGGCCCGTTCCACTTGCCGGTGCCGGAACCGGCCGCGGCGTCCTCCTGCTTGGCCAGCACCTGGCCGTTGCGCGCGTCCACGAAGACATGCAGGTGGCTGGGCGCCGAGGCGGTGCGCCCGGCGACGACGACCTCCCACGCGAGTCGCGCGGTGCTGTCCTTGACGTGCACCACGAGGGTGCGCGACTCGACCTGGTCGACCTTGGTGAGCAGGCCCTTGGCGGTCTGCTCGGCGCGGTCGGCGGCGACCGTCGGCACGACGGAGACGTTGATCTTCGTCTTGGTGGCGGCCGAGATCGCCCGGATGGCGCCCCGGCCGTCGGCGAGTACGGCGGCGTCGCCGCCGACCACCGGCAGGCCCCGGTAGGTGCGCTCGTAGGCAATGGAGAACAGGCCGTCCACCCACGGGATCACCATGCGACGGTCGTACTGCTCGAAGGGGCCTTTCGCCAGCGCGTCGTGACCGCCGTCGGCAGCGCGGTCGGCTGCAGAGATCGCCAGCGACAGCGGGCTCTGCGCAACCGTGGGTGTAGGGGGCGGGGTGGCTGCGGTCGACTGGGTGGCCACCCCGGTCACGGTGCCCAGGGTAAGCGCAACCGCGACAGCGGCCGCCATGGCAGTTCTTCGATACATCGCAATCCTCCCGCCGAGATGGGTTGAGGGGTGTGGCAGCAGGGCCCGTGTTGATGGGATCTCCGGCAACCGGTGACAGCT
Source organism: Micromonospora sp. ATLC20 (assembly GCF_057196585.1). Taxonomy (NCBI): domain Bacteria; kingdom Bacillati; phylum Actinomycetota; class Actinomycetes; order Micromonosporales; family Micromonosporaceae; genus Micromonospora; species Micromonospora sp. ATLC20. The sequence continues at coordinate 83,997 of NZ_JBXUOV010000001.1, read as the reverse complement.
CGGCTTTGGCGATGACACTAGGAACGGCGGAGGCTGGCCGAAATCAGGGCAACCCCTTGCTCTGGTGCGCGAAGGACCGTCGGGCGCACTATGATCCGGTGCCAGATTCTGCGACGGCAGTGAATGCGCATCAGGGGGCCACCGGCACCATGCTGCCGGTGGTACCGGGCGTCGTGCGCGGCGCCCGTCGGGTGGTGCTGTTCGGTCCGCCCGGGATCGGCAAGACCGCTGCGGCCGGTGTACTCGGGCAGCAGCTGGGCATGCCTGTCCTAAGGCTGGCTCCGAGCCCACAGGACGCCCAGGTCCCCTACACCGGACTGCTCGAACTCGCACTGGCCCTCCAACCGCTGCCGGCCGCGCGGGAACTCGCGACCGGAATCGACAAGGCCGTCGGAGTGCCGGGCTCTGCCGATCCCGCCGGGACCGCTCTACGGCTGCGCCGGTTGACCGCCACCCTGCTGCTGGACACCCCGCCTCTGACACTGGTGGTGGACAACGCCCAGTGGCTGGATACGGCCAGCGCGGCCGTCTTGCGTTGGGCACTGCGCCTGGCTCCCGACCTTCCCGTCATAGCCGCAGAGCGAATCTGGCGCCCGGGGAGCGAAGGCCACTGGTGCGGCGAGGACCCCTGTGCGGTACGCATCCCGGCGCTGACACCCGATCAGGTCGCAACCCTGCTGTCGCCGTACCGGCTAACCCCCTACGAGGTCACGCAGACCCACATCCGCAGCGGAGGGAACCCGGCCCTAGCCCTCGCATTCGCCGGGGCCCGCAGCCGCGCCACCGACCTGCCGGCCGCTCAGGGTCTCGTAGACGACCTGGTCCTGCCGCCGGCCGCCCGCCGACTGGTGAACGAATGGCTGGGCACTGTGTCGGCCGAAGTTCAGGAACTGTTGACGGTCGCCGCACTCGACGACCGGCCCGACCGCGAACTGCTGAGCCGCCTCGCCGGCCCGCCCGCCGAAAACCTTCTCGCAGAGGCCGAGGCAGCCGGACTGATCAACATCGGGCAGGTCGACGGGAAGATCCGGTTCGCCGCCGCCGCGATCGGTGCCGAACTCGCGGCCCGACCGCCGGTCGCCACACGCAGGCTCCTGCACGCCCGCCTGGCCGAAGCCAGCCGCGACAGCATCCGCCGCGACCGTCACACCACGCTGGCGGCCGACACCAACGACCCGCAGTCGGCCGACTGCGCCGACCGCGCCGCCGCCCGCGCCCGGCTGCGCGGAGAACCCGCACTAGCGGCCGAGCTCTCCCTGCTCGCCGCCGAACGTACCCCGGAGACCGACGCCGACCTGCTCACCGAACGGGCGCTGACCGCCGTACGCGACGCCGCCCACAACGGCGACCTGCCCCGCGGCCAGGCTGCCGTCCGCCTCGTCCTGAACCACGACAGCAGCCCCGCCAACCGCGTCAACGCCCTCATCGCCCTGATCGACTCAGGCGGACAGCACCTGTACAACGGCGACAAGCTGTTCGCCGACGCACTTCACGAAGCGGCCGGACATCCGGACCTGACCGCGCAGATCCTCGTCCGCCAGGCGATCTGGGCCAACGTCAACGGCGATCCCGACCGGGCGTGCGCCCAGGCTGCCCGGGCCGCCAGCCTCGCCCGGAGCGCTGGCGACACCGCCACCACCGCCATGGCCCTCACGATGCAGGCCCGCATCCAACGCATCCTCGGCCGCCCCCAAGCCGAGACCACGCTCGGCCACGCCCTGTCCCTGCCACGCAGCACTCACATCCCCGTCAACGCCAGGCCCGAACAGCTCTCCGCCCGGCACGCCATCTTCGACGACCGTCTGGACGAAGCCCGCAGCGCACTGCTGCCTCTGCTCGTCGAAGCCGAGCGGACCGGAGACGCCGAAGCCACCGTGGATGTCCTGCGCAGCCTCGCCGAAGTCGAGATCCGCGCCGGACGGTGCGGACTGGCCCTCGACTACGCCGGCCGCGCCCTGTCGCTTACCGACAGAGCCGCCTTGGACCCCGCACCAACGTGCTACACCTCCGCCCTGGTCGAGGGCACCGCCTCGTGCACCGACTCCGCCCTCGCTCACGCACGCCGCGGGGCGGACACCTCCCGCCGGGAGGACAACAAAGTCTTCCTCTCCCGAAACCTCTTCGTCCTCGGACATCTTCTCCTGGTCACCGGGCGTCCGAAAGAAGCCCTGGAGGCGCTGGAAGAGGTCCGTACGCTTGAGAAGCGCCAGCAGGTCCGCGACCCGTCCGTCCTGCGCTGGCACGCCGACCTCGCCCAAGCCCTCATCTCCCTCGGCTACCTCGACCAAGCCCGCAAACTGCTGACCGATACCCGTCGCACCGCGACTGATCTAGATAGAAGCTGCGTCCTCCCCGTGCTCGACCGCTCCCAGGCACTCCTGGAAGCCACCCTGGGCAACTACGATGCGGCCGCCGACCTCCTCACCGCAGCAGCCGACCACCTCCGCCACCTGCCCATCGAACACGGTCGAACCCTCCTGGCCCTCAGCCACACCGAACGACGCGGACGCCGACGCGCCAGCGCCCGCACCGCGGCGCAGAGCGCCGCCGACCTCTTCAGCACGCACCAGGCACACCCCTGGATCGAAGCCGCCACCCGCACCCTCCACCAACTGGAGCCCGTCCCCGCGCACAGCAGTACGCTCCCCTGCCTCACCTCCGCCGAACAGCGCTGCGTCGAGCTCGCCGCCAGCGGAGCGACCAACCGCGACATCGCCACCGCCCTCACCATCAGTGTCAAAACAGTCGAAGCAAACCTCACCCGCGTCTACCGGAAGCTCGGCATCCACTCACGCGTCCAACTCGCGCACCTTGCAGCCCTGACGGCAGCGCCGGCAGAAGCCCTGCAGCCCGGCCTGGCGCATCAGCCTGGCAACGCGTTTGCGCCCACTTCCGACTCCGGTGCCCAGGCGTAACTCGGCGTGCGGCGTAAAGGAGCGGGTTGGGCGAGGATCGCACGTGCTTCCCCGGACAGCATCCTCGCTACGTCAAGTCGCAAAATGCCGTGACGAGGATTTAGAATCGAGAAAGTTGACACAAAAAGCAACAGAGGCGGCCGGTTTGCTACTGTAACCGCCAGCAACGGAGCGCAGCAGCTATCCAATGCGACCAACAAACAGAGGTAATGAACGGCTGAATCGCAGGCAGTCGGCCTACCGACATGCATAGATGACGGTCTTAGGAAACCGGTGCTCTGTTGGCCGTCCTCAGGAGCACGCCGAGCGCGGCGCGGCCCCGGCGAGCGGACGGACGACTGGCCCCATACCTCGCGGCCAACGCCTTACGGCCCGAGTGGAGAAGTCCGAGTACCGTGGTATAAGAGTCCTTCTAGTTCGGCGTCCTGGGCCGGGCTTACGCAGCATGGGTCGTTTCCGGTCGATGCCCGCCGGTACAGTCTGCCCACACCGGGCAGGAGACGACGATGGGGCTCAGAGACCGACTTGGCGTCGACGCGTTCTGGACCCCTGGTGAGGTTCTCACACACGGGTTCGACTTTCGTCCACGCTGGTGGCAGCAACGCGTCCCCGCCGAAGGGTGGACGGCATGGCTATCCGACCTGCCCGAGGCCAACAGGGGTCGGCAGTACCGACATATCACGCGTAGCGACCTCCTCACCGCAGCGAATGGCGGTCCAGACGACGTCGGGCGACTGCTGGTCGGCAGCTACGCCTGGGGCACCGGCGACCGAGCATTCCTCGTCGGTCGTCGAGCTCAGGTCTTCACTAAGAACACGACTGAGTCCACCACGGCCAAGCTCGTTAAGGCTTTGACCGTCCTTCGTGATCAGGGACCGGCGAAGGCGTACGAGATGCTGGCCCTGGGCGGCGAGCAGAAGCTTCCCTACCTCGGGCCCTCGTTCTACACCAAGCTGCTGTACTTCGCGGATGCCCGGCCCGACGCACAACCTGGTCGCGCGCTGATCCTCGACCAGTTCGTTGCCATAGCTTTGAAGGAAGTCGAACACTGGGACATTACGGAACGCGGCCCTTGGGGCCCAGATCAATACCAGCGGTGGCTCGAATTCGCCCACAACCATGCCAGAACTGAGTCCACTAACCAAGCGGCCGTGCGCCCGGATGCTATCGAGGCGGCGATGTTCAGAAAAGGCTGGGCAATCTACCAGGCGCGTATAGCTGCCGCCCGCGCCGCGCGCCGGCAACCGTGACTCCTGACGCCATCATCGTCGCTCTGCCGGATCAGCATGGCGGGCCCCAATCTTGGCGCCAGCAGCAGTTCGTCGCGAAGGATGAGCATAGAGTCGCGGTTGTCGCCGCCCCACAGAGCTGAAGCCCACAGCCGAGCAGCTGACGGAACGACCAGCATCGTGGTAATCAACATAGTGACAGGGTCACCTCGACCAGTTCTCTCGCCTAGCAGCATCCGCAACCCCGAGAAGCTTCTCCTCGGCCGATTCGACCGGCGCGGCCGGCTGCCGGCACACCGGCCGCACGCATCCGCTGGCCACGCCGCAGCGCCAGCAGCTGGCGAGACTGCTTTCCCCGCCACGTCCGACCGAGCGCCGTGTTGTCATCCACACACCCCTGGCCCGATCCGTTACCCGGCTGCCTGGTCGGGCCAGTTCGAGCGGCCTGAGCGGCTGAACTACGCGCAGGTCGAGGCGACCGTGGTGGCTGAGATTCAGGTGGACACGGCGTACGAGCACCACCGGTGGCGCCACCGGGTGCGGTACGCGCGGCCCAGGCCGGATCTGTCGGTGTACGACGTGCCGCTGATCCTCGACGAAGCCGAAGACCGCTTCGCCGGCTACGCGCGCAGTGCCTGACCGGCCTCATCCCACTTGCCAATACACACCGGCGCCGCAACCCACCGATCAACCAGCAGGACGGGCAGGCGGCGGCGCCCTGCGGTACGAATCAACTAATGGAAATCGAGTCAGGTGCCGTCACTATTGCGGTGAGGTCTAGGTATTGTCAGCAGGAATGGTACGGTGAGCGCGTCCAATCGGGTGATGCTGGCCGCCTGCGTTTCGAGGCTCGCGAGAAGGGCATGCTCGCTGAGTTGCGCGACGCGCCTCCTGCGGTAGTCACCCTTGTAGGTCCATTGTTCGAGCGGATACCAGCCCACGAGATAGATGCCAGTTCGTGTGCCGGCTTCCGGAAGGTAGCGCTGGGCTAGTTGCTGCTGCTGAGCGCTCAGCAACTCTCTATTCCAAGGTCCCTTCACCTCGATGACGACAACGATGCGGTCCGGCGTTGGTCCTTTCACCGGATCGTCGCGCATTGTCGCCTCGATCTGGATGTCAGTGCGGTCTCCAGCACCGTAGGCGTCAGTTGGGCGGACTAGGACTTCGCGGTTGACAGCTAATCCGCGCCGCTCGAGCCTCTTGGTGAGTTCGTGTGAGATGTACGCCGAGAGTGCAGGTTCGGGTTTCGGGAGCCAGGCTTCCTTCAGTTGGTATGACTTGGGCAGAACGCGTGCGGGTAAGCGGTCCCACAACAATTCTCCGTGCGTCGGCAGATCGTTGCCGATGGCTTCGAGGACCTCCACAAGCAGATCGGCCAATTCGCGTTCGGACCGAACAAGTCGCCGGTTGGCGTCCTCAAACAACGCTGCCAGTTCGACGGGGGTCGGTGGGGACCAGGCCGAAGCGAATAGGTTGGTCCGAGCCCGAAGAATATGAGAGGTTATGATGACGCGGCTGGGGTACTCGTCGCGAAGCTTTGTGAGCGCGCGCAAGGCTTGCTCGCTGCCGCGGCTGCTGATGCTCTGAAGGACGCGATCCCGCCACTCCCGAGTTTGTTCCTCGGGGCCAACGAAGTGTACTCCTTCGATGGGGACGTCATCTTCGGGCGGAAATAGTCCCGAAAGCCACCGATAAAGCTCCGCCAGTTGTTCTTCCTCTAGGTCAGCGAGAAAGTCGCTGTAGCTGGCGCCGAGGCACAGAGCTACGTCCCGACCTAGGGCAGCATCTTTGCCTACGGCCGATAGCACGGTGGCGAGGTACTGGTGAGAATCCACGGTGAGCAGCGCTCTGGCTGCTCGCGCCGCGAGCTGCCGTTGCCATCCGCTTGAGACATCTGCCTCCAGCGCATGGTGTGCGGTGTCGACTGCTCGCTGGTCCTGTGCTTGTAAGAGAGCGACGAGCATCTCCTCCCACCGTTGCAGGGCATGCGTTCGACTCTCGTCCGTCGTAAGCGAAAGCGCGGCCTGGTCCGCCTTCCGGCCGTTGGGCGGCTCGTCGGGTGCCGGGTGAGGGGCTTGCTGACCCGCGGCGTCGCTTGGTCCGTCGTCTCCTCTCGTTCGGGTGATAGCGTCAGCAAGTTCGGTGAGTAGTGCCGCAAACGTGTCGGCCAGTTCAACGTGCCATGCCGGGTCTACAAGTTCCGTCTCAGATGCCAGATGTCCCTGCATCAGTTCCCCACGCACATAAGCGTCGACCGCCGCTGCGAGCTGTGACGCCGAGTGCTCGACGGCTCGCGACAGGAGTCTCAACTTGATTTCCCTATCACCGGCGTTGCTGGGCACGGTGTGGAACCAAATCAGCGCCCCTGCCCAGGACGACCAGGCTGCGTTCGGCACTTCCGAAAGGCGGTCTTTCCTTTCGAGGAGTGCCAGCGCCAGATACCCGGCCCATCCACGCTTGTCGTATCGGTTGGTGCCGAGCCATTCGTCCGAGTGGTCGTGCTCGTTGGCGATGAAATGGACCGCTGCTTCGATCAGCACGTCCACCCCGCTCCCATCGAGTGCGGCTAGACCGGGGAAGTCTAGGATGTCGTCATCGAGACGGAGTGTCCCCTCGCCACTGTTGGGATCGGCCTGAAGCTGCCAGGCCAGGCGCCAAAAGGCGTCGACATTGCCGGCTGCGGCATCGGCAAGCAGTTGGTTGAGCTTTGCGACAAATTCCTCTCGCTCGACTGACGGCAAACCATCATCTACTCGATCCCGCCTCCTGCCGTGGGCCTGTCGCCACAGATTCGCGAGGTCGCTGTCAAGCGGGACGGGCTCAAACCACCATTTGACGTGTGGCCAGACTGGATGGTCCGGGTTCGAGTAGGCAAGTTCGCCCGATGCGGCATCGGATAGGTCGAAGAGGTAGCCAGCCACCTGTGCAAGCGCTTCCGCAAGAATTCTGTTGCCGACACCTAGTGCCTCGGACGCCCGCTCGTATGCCCATGGAAAGTCGGCACCCGTTAGAAGGTAGCCACGGTTGGCTCGACGCAGCCCGTCAGGAAGAACGGGTTTTCGGACGCGCCAGGAGCGGTCTCTCGTGCCCCAGCCGTCAGCAATCGCCCAGATCTTGGCGCGATCGAACGTATCGGTGGTCGCCGCTAACTCGACCAACGAGTGCGCGAGGGCATGACGGAGGTCGCGGAAGCGTGGTGGCTCTCGGCCATCCTCGTCCTCAGCATCTACCGCTGTGGGTAACGGTGGATGGTCGAACCGCTCAAGTCGCGGTCGCAAGATCAGAGCAACCTCGCGCGCTCGGCTTAAGGCACCGTCACCGGATAATGCCCGCTCTACGATCCCGTCAATGAGTTCAATGTCCAACCGGCCGACCGGACGTTCGTCAGGAGGCTCTTCGTCGCTTCCTTGTACATCCGCCGTCGAGGATCGCAGTTCGGAGGGGCTGCGACCGTTGTGGAGCTGCCCGATAGCCCACTCGAGTACGGCAGGCAGGTCCTCTTCCGACAGCTCTGATGCGAAGCGCATCTCAAAGCCCAGGTAGGAGCCGACGAGGTTGCGGTTTCGCCGAGGTCGAAGGTGTTGGAGCACGTCCTCAACAGAGATGTAAGCGGGCCACAGCATGTCTAGCAGTGCCCCCCGTAGCTCGTCGTCTGGATCGACCCGTGAGGCGTAGCTGGCGTCCACGAGGCTGCTGGCAACCTGCGCCAGTTGCGGCGCGGCATCTGTGGGACTCGTCTCAAACGCTGTCATAGCCGCCAGAAGACGTAGGTGACTACTCCATCCGTCCTTCGCCGCCAAGTCGAGCAGCGGGCCGACCAGTTCCGGGACCCCCGCCTCTCGGGCTAGACGGACCGCCAACCGCAGCCGCGCAAGTGAGGGCCAGTCCTGGGGCTCGCGATCGCCTGCCTCGTTCAGGACTGTAAGTAGCTGAGCGCCGAGTCCGGGATGTTTAAGGCGGCGAGGTGCGCGGGCCCATGGGACATCCCCCAGCTCGACCTCGCCGGCACGGCGTAGCAACGCATCAACGACCAGCGACCGGACCTCCGGTGAGTCGACAATCGAGCTGTGCGCCACCAGGCTTTCCGGATCCGCGTCCGCCAGCCACTGGGCATGGCTCGGGTCGAGAGTGACTAGCCAGGCTGCCGCTTCGCGTAGCTGAATCGGCACGCTCCGGCTGTCATCGCTGCCGGCAACCAGGAACAACCGCTGCAATTGAATTACCGGAACGGCCCGGCCTATGAGATGTCGTGCGGTGAGGAATCCGGCAAAGGAGCCGTGACGGAAGGCCAGCCTGTTGCGGCCGCGGCCGGTGAAGAGCGCAGTCGCCAGCGTTGCTGAAACGGCCCTCTTCGTGACGACAAAGGCTGCGTTGTCGACGCTCTCCTGCCCCCCAGCGATGGACTCAGCGTTAAGGTCCTGTTCGCCGGACTCCAGCACCGCTCCGCGCCATATGGTTCGCCGATTGGACAGAAGCAAGCGCGCGGCGATCCGTTCGGCGATAGCAAGCCGCTGATCCAGGGTTGACTCGTCGTCCTGGGTGCGCCGCTCATCGTCGTGCTCGCTAAGCAGTTGAGTAACTCCAAGCGCGAACAGCTCCGTCGGCCGGGCATTCAGATGACCGGTCCGTCGGTAAGTGCGAATCAAGAGCCCGAGCGTCAACGGAACGCTTGCCAGGACTCCCGCGCCGGCAGCGACTGCCGACGCCACCAGCGACTCACCGTCGATCTGATCAGCGCTAGCCGCCAGCCGAACCGCTTCCTGCCTCGTCAATGGCGCTAGGTCGGCCACGATGCATGGGCCAAAGTGTGATGTCAAAACGTTTGTCAGGTCTGGCGGGTAGTCGGCGGTTCGGCAACCGAAGATGAAGCGGGCACGAGACGTGTCACGACCTCTGAGCGCGAGCCGTAGCCTGGCTGCAAGATGCCGAACCAGTGGACTTTCGTCGATCTGGTCGATGACGACGATCAAGTCGGCAGCGGTGCGCCCGGTGGTCAGCCCGACCACGGGCGTGTCGCCACCCGACATCAGGTGGCGCTCGGGAAGACGGCGCAGATGACGGCCTAGCAGCTCATCGAACGTTGCATCCGATAGGTCAGCCGCATCCACCTCGACGATAGGAGAAGGCGAGAGAGCGGTGGGCTGCTGATTCCAGTTGCGCACGAGAGCCGCAAACTCAGTCGTTTTGCCCACGCCGGGCTCACCTAGCAAGACGAGGGACCCTGCTCTTGCCGCGGTTTCCGTTGCGACCAGGGCCCCAGGCACCAACTCCACTACGGGCCCGTTTTGAACGGCGGACGGATCGAGGAAGCCGTCACCGTCGAGAGGGAACGGCAGCTCGTCCTCCACCGTGCCCGATCGGATGCGGCACAACCGTTTGACCGTGGTTGTGAAGATCCCGTTCTCTTCCATGTCTCCACACCCGCCAACTCAGATCTCGACCACCCGGCGTGGACGGCCGTCGAAGCGTAGCGCTTCGTTCCGACAACGAGGCCGTCAGCGGGCCGGGAGGCGGGGGACGGGGATATAGCCGCCTGCGATGACAGCAACGTGCCGCTGGTGGTAGACGACCAACAGCCGTTCGTCGACACGGTTACGGTTCCGCCAGGCGCACCTTTGGCCAGATCGGGCTGCCACCCGCCCGGAGCGTCTTCGCCGCTGAGGTCGCCCGAGTGTTGGGGCGACCCCTGCCCCTGTACGGCGCAGGCATCAGCGTTCGCGGCGAGCCCCCATCGAAGGTTTTGCGGGTGGCCGGACCACTGTCGCGAGCGCTGGCCGGAATGCCGTTGTTTCTGATCAATACCGGTCGAGAACAGACGAAAGCCGCACTAAAAAAGAGCAGGAAAGGGGACAGCTCGCGCTCAAGTGTTGCCTTATCATTCATCTTCACGGGGAGGGCGCGGGGGTTCACATGGGGGAATACGGGGACAGCGACGTCGTCCCCGACGACGGGCTCATCCGCCGGCTGAAGGCGCTAGCCTGCACGGCACCGCTGAATGATCTCGATTCCCGCAAGTCGCACCTGGAGTGGGTCGACGGCTCGATCTACCAGATGGCCGAAATCGGATTGCACGTCATCGACCAGGTCACCATCGCCATGGATTTCGACGCGGGCGCTGACGCCGAACAGATCATCGCCCGCACGGTCCCGCTCGTGGCGATGCAGGGTCCCGCCCGTACCAACGAGGAACACGGCCGGGTTGCCCGGTGGGTGCTTGACAGCTTGATCAACGTCGGCACCGTCGACAGGGGATTCCAGCGCGTGTATGGCGAGGTGGACGACGTGGGCGTCTACGTCCGTCGCCGGTTCGACTTCAAGCTCCTCGTCGAGCTATCCGGCGCGGGCGGCGAGATCTACCTGAGGGCCACCGACGAAGCGATCAACGTGCTCGTCGGCGCGCTCGACACCGACATTGAGTCCGCCCAAGTCGCCGCCGAGGTGAAGCTCGACAACCTGATCAGGCGGGGCCGGCTGGCCGACGCGAAGCTCGCCGCCGAGCAGGCCCGCTACCGCACCGTCCAGCTCGGCGAGACACTGCGCACCATGCTGGAGGCGACCCGGCGCGACGTGCGGGCGGTGGACTGGGACGAGGCCGCCCCCGCGCTGCTCGACTCTGCGCTCGACCACGTCCAAGACCGGTTCACCAACGAGAACGTGATCCTGCGACACATTGCCGACGCCCGCGACGAGGCGACCGACCCCCGGCACAAGCGCCAGGCTGCCGACCTGGTCGCCATCGTCGAGGACTGCATGCGCCGGCACAGCCAGCTGCTGATGCGGCTGCAACGGGCCCGGGCGCTGTTTCGCGCGGAGCAGGACCGACAGCTGTTCGCCGATCCGCCGCGCCGGGAGGCCGCCGACCTACACGGCCAGCTCCTGCGCCCGATCATGGACCTCCCGGCCGCCGACGCCCTCGACCCCCTCGAGTCGTACTTCCGCTCGTCGGCGGGCCTCGCCCGGCCGCCCGTCGTGACGCTGAGCTCGCTGGTCGACCTCCTGCTGCGGGTGCCGCCCGAGCCGGGCGACCTCGGCCGGGAACTACCCGAGCCGGAGTTGGTCCCGGTGACAAGCACGGACCGGTTCTCCGACGAGCACTGGCAGATGGCGGGCCTCCTGCTCGACCTGCAAGAAAACACGCGGCCGCTGTCCGAGCTGCTCGTAGAGGCCGCCGAGCTCGACGAGGACCTCCCCGCGCTGGTCAGCCTGCTCGCAACGCACGCCTACGCGCCCGAGCTCGGCTCGGCGATGCGGCGCGGACAGCTGCACGTCCTGCTGGCTCTGCCGGCCGGCGGCCCGCTCCCGCCGGCCGGGGTGGGCGGTGTCAACGGCGACGACCTTCTACTCAGTACGGTCGCGCTGCTCGACGATGAGGCATCACGGTGATTGACGACGTCACTGCCGCAGCCTCGCTGGTCGCGTTCGGCCTCCGCCCGAAAACGCTGCCCGGTCGTGAGCCCGCCTACCGGAGCCTGGTAACCCGGCACCGGGACGACGACGCGTTCGCCGCCCTGGTGACCGCGGTCGCCGAAGGGCTGGGCCTGCGGGTGCTCGACGTCGACGCCGAGTCGGGCATCGTGCTGTCGGCGCTGCACGGCTCGGTCTTCGAACTCCGGCTCGACCAGTACGCCCGGCAGACCCGGACGGGCGAGCGCCGCGACGTCGAGAAGGTGCTGCACGGCGTCATTTTCCTCGCCGCCGCGGCTTTGGCCTTCCCCCGCCCAGCCGACCTTGCCAACGACCAGTACACCGGCCGTGTCTCGGTTGCCGAGGTCGACACGATGGCCCGCGAGGTCGCTCGTGTCCTGCGCGAACGCGCGAACGGGACCGACCCAGAGGCCGACGCGCCCCGGCTCGAACGGGTATGGCGCGCGTATGCCCGTCGGCCAGAAAGTCAGTCCACCAAGGACGGCCGGGTCGCCCCGGACAGCACCCGGGGCATGGTCGCCCGAGCGCTGCGCTATCTCGCCGACCAAGGGCTGCTCGTGCCAGTTCCGGGTGACATCGACGGCCTGTACCGCACCACCCGCCGCTTCCTGATCCAGGTCCGGGAACTGGCCGTGGAGCGCACCATGGACGAGCTGCTAAGAATCGGCGTCGTCCCGGTCTTTAAACCCGGCGGATCGCTGCGCGCGATGTCCGGCGGCGCGGAAGGCGAGGGCTGACCGATGTACGAGCTGTCCGGGTACGCCTCTACTCGGTCGGCCCGGAGCCGGCCCGTTACCAAGATGTCACCCTGGACTTCAGCGACATCGGCCGCCCGGTGCGGTTCCAGGCCGACACCCTGCTGGAGCCGCACCAGCCGCACCGCCGCCCGTCGCCCGCGAGCGTGCTGTTCCTCGAGAACGGCGGCGGCAAGTCCGTCCTGCTCAAGCTGATCTTCTCGGTCATGCTGCCCAAGCGGCGCCAAATCGTCGGCACAACCAGCACCCGGGTGCTGGAAAACTTCGTCCTCGCCGGCGACGTCGCGCACGTGGTCCTCGAGTGGATGCACGCCGAGACAGGCCGGCTGCTACTGACCGGCAAGGTGTCAGAGTGGCGCAACAACACCGTGTCGGGCGATCCCGAGAACCTCGCCACCTTCTGGTACTGCTTGAGGCCGACCGAAGCGGTGCGGCTAGACACGCTGCCGTTCGCGGCCGACCGGCGCCTGGTCAGCCGCGTCGCATTCCGGCAGCGGCTGGCCGAGAAGTTCGCCTCGGATCCGCGCCTGGAGTTCTTCGCCAGCCGCCAGCCCGGCGAATGGACCCGGCAGCTCGACCAGCTCGGCCTCGACCCCGAGCTGTTCCGCTACCAGCGCGAGATGAACGCGGACGAAGGCGAGGCCGCCGGGACGTTCACCTTCGCCACAGACGAGGCGTTCGTCGAGTTTCTACTGCGGGCCGTGGTCGCCGAGGAGGACCCCGGCGAGATCGCCGACCTCGTAGCGCAGCACAGCCGCGACCTGGCGCAGCGCGACGGCCTCCTGCTGGAGTGCGAGTTCGTCGCGGGCGCGCTGGACCGGCTGGTGCCGCTTGCCGATGCGCACAAGGCGGCGCGCGCCACCGAGGTGACCGCAGTCGGCGCGCAGGCAGCGATCGACCGGTTCGCCCAGAGCGTGGCCGCCCGCAGCCGGGCGGAGCAGGAGTTGCTCGCCGTCCGGGAACAGTATGCGCGCGAGACCGCCGAGGCATTGGCCGCGGCCCGCACCGACGCGGAGCACCGGCAGGCCGCGGTCAAAGAGCTGAAGCGCCTAGCGCTGGTCCTGCAGCTGAGCACGGCACGGGCCACCGAGGCGGTCGCCAAGCAGGACCACGAGGACGCCGACGCGCTCGCGGAGTCCTGGCGGGAGACTGAGAAGGCCGCCGAGCTACGGGCGGCGGACGCGGCCGCCGCCGAGACGGCGGCCCTGGTCGAGGACGCCGAGGAGTCCGCCCGCCCGATCCTGGACGCAAAGAAGGCCGCAGCCGCACAACTGGCCCGCGGGCTCCTCCAAGTCGCCAACAAGGCCGCGGACGCCGCTAAAGAGGCCGGGAGGCTGGCAACGGACTGCACCGCCGGGGCCGCCGCCGCCGAGGACGCGCTGGTGCGCGAGACGCAAGAGGCGGCGAGGCTCGATGCCGGGGCGGCCGTCGCTGCGAAGCGCATCGGCGAGATCGACATGATGCTCTCCGACGCCGCGGCGAGCGGGCTGCTGCCGGCCGGGCCGTCCGCGGCGGCGGCGGCGGCGCTCGCCACGGAGGCGGCCACCGAAGTGGGACGCCGGTTGACCGCAGCCGAAGAGAAGGCCGCCGAGTTCGACGAGGAACGGGTCGCGGCGGTGCGCGTCGAGAACGACGCGGCGACCGCGGTGGTTCAGGCCAACGAGGCACGCCTCCGCGCCATGGAGGCATACGAGGCGGCGGCCGCCCGCGCCGCCGAGCTGGCCGGCCGCCCGCGGCTCGCCGAGCTGATCGACAGCGAGGAGGTGCGGCTCGCCACGGACGCCGAACCGCTCGCCGAGCGGCTGGCCGCCGCCGTCGCCCAAGCGGAGAGCGCCCGGGCCCGGCTCCAGGCCGAGGCCACCGCCGACGAGCGCATCCGGACCGCGCTCGAGGCCGACGGCCTACTGCCGCCGCCGGCCGAAGTGACCGCCGCGTGCGAGGCGCTGAACGACGCAGGGATTGTGGCGTGGAGCGGCTGGGACCACTTGACCCAGATCGACAACCTCGAGCGGCGCCGCGAGCTGCTGCGCGGTGCCCCGCAGCTGGTGTCAGGCGTCGTGCTCAACGATCCAGCCCAACTCGCCGACGCCGGCGCCGTCCTCGCGTCGCGCGAAATCTACCCGGTGTTCTTCGTCGGGATCGGCACGACCGAGGCGTTGCACCAGGCGGAACCGGCGGGTGCAGAGGCATTCGTGCCGCTGAACCCGGCGCTGTACGACCAGGAGGCCGCCGAGGCTGCCCGAGCCGCCGTCGAGCGACGCGACGAGGAGCGCCGCGAGCAGCTCGCGACGATCGCCCGGTCGCTCGTCGTGGACCAGGAGCTGATCCGCGACCTGCGCGACTGGCGACGAGACTTCCCGCCGGGGCGGTTGACCGAGATGGAGGAGCACTGCGCCGACCTCACGGCCGGCCTGGAACAGGCAGAGAGCGCGCACATCCTCGCGGCCGAAGCGACCCGGGACGTGACCGACCGGCGGACCGCGGTGCGCGATTCGCTTCCCGGTCTGCGCGCCGAACTGCTCGCCGCCGAGCAACGCGACCGCGACCTGCAGGCGCTCGCCCGGCACGAGGCCGAGCGCCGGACGCTGGACGAGTCACGCCGGCAGGCGCTCGCCGACGCGGCAACGCACGCCCGGCTGGCCACGGCGGCGCGGGAGCTGGCTCAAACTCGACGCGAGGAGGCCACGGGTCATCAGCGCCACGCCGACGGCCTAAGCGACGTCGCCGTCAGGGCCCGCCGGGAGCTCGCCCAAGTGCCCGGCGGCGGGGACGTCTCGCCGGACGCGCCCGTGCCCGCCGAGCCCGTCGAGGTGCTCCGGGCGCGCTTCATTGCCGCGTCGGACGCGTACACGCGGGGGGAGGTCGGCGCCGAGTTGCGGGTCCGCCTCGACCAGGCGGAACGCGAGCAGGCCCGGGCACGGTCCCGGTTCGAGGAGCTGACCCCGGCCGTGCGGCAGCGGGCCCTGGAACTGCTGGACACGCCCGAGGGCGCCGACTTCGGCAGCCGGAGCGCCGCCCGGCGGCGGAGCACCGACCGGGTCGTCCGGGCCAGCGAGAACCTGAGGACCGCCGTTGCCGCGACGGCGGCGATCAACGCGCGACTCAGCGAACTCACCGAGCAACGGGCTCTCCCCGCCGATTTCATCGCCCCGGCCGACGAGGACAACGCTGCCGCCCTGCTCAACGCGGCCGAACGTGCGGCGGCGCGGGCCGACCGACGCCACGCTGAGCTTGGTGAGGTCGCCGAGAAGGCGGGCGCCGAGCTAGAGGCTGCCAGGGGAATCGCCCGCGGCTTCGCCGACCTCGCCGAGGATCTCGACGTCAGCGCCGGCGAGAGCGCATCAGCCTTCTCCGACGACCTCGACACGGCGCGGGCGCGCAAGCGGAGCCTCCGCACCGCCCTGAACGCGGCGAACGACAGCGCCGCGACCGAGCGCGCCCGACTGACCCGCACCACGGAGGCGCTGCGGCGGCACGCCGTGGACTCCCGGTTCCGGCTCCTCCAGTCGACCATCCGCCAGCAGATGTCCGCGCTCGACAGTGCGAGCCTGGCAGGGCACGCCGATGAGTGGATCACCGCGCTCCGGCCGCGGCTTCGGTCGCTGACTGACGAGCTCACCAGCATCGACCGGCACCGGGACATGATCAATGTGCGGCTGCACGGCATGGTTGGCGCCGCCTTCCGTACCCTGCGCAACGCGCAGCGGCTTTCCCGGCTGCCAGAGGGCCTGGACGGCTGGTCGGGCCAGGAGTTCCTGCGCGTCGCGTACCAACCACTCGAGGAGGCGGCCCTGCTCGAGGCGATCGGTGAGGTTGTCGACGAGGTAGTCGACGGCGGCGGCGTCGATGGGATGACCCTGCTGCTGCGCTGTGTCCGGCGGGCGGTGCCGCGCGGCTTCCGCGTCGACGTCCTGAAGCCGGACTCGGCGCTGCGGCCTGAGCGGCAGCGGGTCTCGGAGATCAAAGACGTCTTCTCCGGCGGGCAGCAGTTGACCGCCGCCATCATCCTGTACTGCACGATGGCGGCGCTGCGGGCCAACAACCGTGGCCGGATCGGAAACCGGCACTCCGGAGTGCTGTTCCTCGACAACCCGATCGGGCGAGCCTCGGCCGGTTACCTGCTCGAGCTGCAGCGGTCGGTCGCCGCGACGCTGGGCGTGCAGCTGATCTACACGACCGGACTCTTCGACGCCAACGCGCTGAGCGCCTTCCCGCTAATCATCCGGCTGCGTAACGACTCCGACCTGAGGGCCGGGCGCAAATACCTGGCGGTCGATCACGTCTTTCGCAAGCGGCTGGACGAGCTGGGTCCCGAGGACGCCGGCGGCGAGCTCACCGCGATCCGGACCTTCGTACGCGCCGAGCACTGATGGCCGCCTCCCGTCCTGCCAGTGACCTGCTAGACGAGCTCTGCGCGGCGGCGGAGCGCGGCGGTTGGAAGCGGACCGCCCGGAGGCGGGTCCCGATCGGCCGCGTCTGGGAGGCCTACCACCGCATCCCCGCGGCTAACGCCGACGACGAGTACGAGCGTGCGGTGCTGCGGCGGTTGCTGCTAGAGCTGGAAGACTCAGGCCGGATCCGGCTCCTACGCGCCGACGACCGCGAGAAGGTGGCATTGCCTGCGGCGATCTGGCTGCTGCCGACCCGCAGCGCTACGGCGCGGCCGGCACCCATGCCGCCGTGGCATCCGGAGGTGCGCGGGCTAGCCACCCACTGGCCGGTGGCAACCCCGAAGCAGCGGGCGGCCTACACAGCGGTCAACCGGTGGCTGATGACCAATCCGGACCGCTCGCCGGTGCCCATCCGCGAACGATCATTGGAGATCTTCGGCCGGCACGGGTCGGCGGCGGACTTCCCGATGCCGGAAAAGGTGCTCGACACCCTCCGTTCGGGACCGCTCTTCTCTGACCGCGACGAGCTGCTGCGGCTCATCGGGGCGTTCATGGTGCACCCGCCGCTGCTGGCGGAGCGCTTCACCGAGGCGATCGGCGACGGATATTACCAGCGGGTCGGCGCCGGGCGGATGCTGCTGGTCATCGAGAACGCGACGACGTGGTGGTCGGTGGTGAACAGCCTGCCGGAGCGGCACGACCTGGGCTACGTCGCTTGGGGCCTGGGCAACACGTTCACGGCGTCGGTGAACACGATTAGAGCCCGCCACGCCGTCGCCGAGATCCGGTACTTCGGCGACCTGGACCTGAGCGGGCTGCGGATCCCGCTCTCAGCCTCGGCGACCGCCGTGCACAACGGGCTACCGCAGGTGCGGCCCGCGATGCACCTCTACCGCGCCCTACTGCAGCTCGGGCTGCCCATCGCGGCGAAGGAGAAGGCCGCGGCACCGGCGGACGCCGCCCGGCTGGCCGGCTGGCTCGGCGAGAATATGGGCCAGGTCGCCGCCCTGCTCACCCGCGGCGAGCGCTTGGCCCAGGAGTGGGTTGGCTTCCGGCACCTGCGCACAGACGCGAGTTGGCACGCCGACGTCCGCATCGCCGCCTGGGCCTGACACCCCTTCTTTGGACAGTACGGCTCGACTGCGTCCATCAACGCCGACTGAGACAGGAGACGGCCGCTGTTCCGGCTGACGTGCGGTCGCCGTATGTCGTGCTCCGCGTCGCGCCGAGACCCGTAGACTCTGGGCGGCGGTCACGCCCGCCCGTCTCCGAGCTGCCGGCGCCCACGCCGCAGGCCGCGATCGAGGACAAGCCGTCGCCGACGCAGCGTGAATGTCCGGCAGACCCTTTCTTGGAAGGGGCGTGGGCCTTCGTCGGAGGAACATCATGGGCAAGCGAAATCGTGCACGTACCCGGGCCATCCGCGCCGAGATGGCGAAGACCGGGGAGAACTACACCCGGGTCGCCGCTGCGGTGGGAGGCTCATCTACCTGGCGCGGTGACCGCAGCAGCACCGACGTGGTCAAGGAGCACATAGTCCGCATCTTGCAGGAGCGGGTGCGCGTTGATGAGGCCCGCTACGACCTCGCCGTGGATCTCAACCGGCGGGGGCACCGTGTCATCTTCGAGCGGCGAACCTCTGGCGACGGCTGGGAGATCAGGGACTGGCTCACCGACGAGCTGCTCGCCGAGGGCGACGACGGGCACGACGGGTACGCCGCTACGGTGAAGCGGCTGGATCCCGACGACATGTGGTACCACGAAGACTTCTTGGACGACGAAGAGCCGCTGCAGACGGTTACCACCTTGGGGATGCCGCCGACGCTGGGGCAGGCAATCGACGACTGGGTCGCGCAGCTGAGCACCTCCGACGAGGAAATCGCACAGTTCATCGGCTGGTCGGTCGAAAAAGTCCGCGAGCATCGGTAACTAGCGGTGCCGCAGCGGCAGCCTTCTCGTGGTGGGCCAGGTGATAGCCAAGGAGGGGGTAGCCACCGGCGGCGGAGGAGCGCCGGCCGGCCTGGGACCGGTCGGCGTCGCGTAGCGGGATCTGGTGGCGAAATCGTCGGGGTCGAAGTCGCAGCCGTCGTGCTGGGCGGCGGCATAGAGCTTCATCGTGATCACGTCGGTCGGGACGAACAGGCTGTGCCGGGCGGATCGGCTCGGCGCCGGTCAGGTCGCAGGCTGGACCGGCCCCGTCGCGGAGGTAATGGCCCAGGACCATAGTGGTGACGCCGTCGTTCGTAGGCATGGTGACGGCAGCGCCCGCACCGCCCGATCCGACCACCGCCTACCGGGCCGCTGATCACAACCACGCCCACGTACCAGAGCGCTGACCTACACCGACGCGGTCCTCCCGCTCCTGGGTGTCGTGGTCGCCGTCCGTGTCCAGTCACGGTGACGTCCCGGCGTGCGGGCACCGGCGCAAGCCCTTTGCCGGTAAGTGTGCCCATTCGAAATCCCAGTCTGGGCCGCCACCCGCGATGATCGCCGGCCGGCCAATCGCGTTGATGCGGCCGATGCCGCTGGGGTCAGGTTTCCTCGATTCCGATGGCTCTGGTTGTGGTCAGGCTTAGGAGTTGGTGTGGCGGACGGGCCAGCCGAGGAACCGGTCGAACATGCCAGCAGCGGTGCCCGTCTCAGCGGGGTTGAGCCGGTGCAGATCGTCGATCGCCTCGTGCAGGCATCCGGCCAGGTAGAGGAACAGGCTCACCCGGTTGTCCTGGTACTCGGCGAGGAGAGCGAGTTTCGCCGCCCCGCAGGGCCACGGCTGCCCGCACCGGCGGCACAGCCATAGCGGTCGCAGCGGCAGGTGCTCCACGGGCTCCCTCGCGATCGGGCGCCCCAAGACGCGGCGCGGCTCTCCAGTCATCGGCGATCGCCCTCCCGGGCCTGCTGCTCAAAGAGCCGACGCCACACATGGGTGAGCAACGGCGGATCAGGGGGATGCTTCTGCCGCCGCGCGGGAACGTGCGTCAGGGTTTCGGATCGCCAGGTCTGGTCGTCCCTCGCGTTACGCGAGACATACACCGTCATGCCGCCGCCCCCTTCCAAGTCTGTGAGTGGTGGGCTCGCCGGGGAAAGGCGAACCCACCGCTGCACTACAGCGGCTAGGAGCAGGCCGCCGGTCACCCACCCACGCAGCCCTCATGGCAGTACGCAGATGGGGCATCACCAACAAGCGAGCGGAAGTGCGATGCGGCGTTAGCAACCCATGATCAAGGTTGTCCTCGGCAGCTGTCTCAGTTGGATCTAGCTCTTCGGAGCTCACCTCGCGCCCCCGCTCGTTAGGTCGGGCTTGATCGCCGCCCGTGTCTTCACCTAATCGCGGAGGACATGTGGTTCCCAGGGCGGCGATGACGCAGAACTGATGCATCCTCATTGCGCTACACGGCGTTAGCTGGATGAATGGATCGGTGATGGTCAGCGGCGGAGGAGGGCGGCGCGCGGGCAAGCGTCGGCATCGGCTGGCCGAGCGCCGCAAGGCGTTCGGCTTGAGTCAGGAACGCCTTGCCGAAGTTCTTGGTGTCGACCGCTCCACCGTCGTGCGGTGGGAGCGGGCAGAGACTGATCCACAGCCGTGGCATCGACCGCGTTTGGCTGCAGCTCTCAAGCTGTCGGTCGAGGAGCTGGCCGACCTGCTGGTCGAGGTCGGCCAGCCACCGTCGCCGCCCAACGAGCGTCTCAACTATGTGCTGCGGCACCCCCGCCGGGTCGACCTGGTCACCGTTGCCTACCTACGGGAGCGGGTGCAGCACCTTGACGAGCGCTACGACCGGACGCCTTCGACGCTTCTGCTCGTCGAGGCGGGGCAGCTACACGGCCAGGCGACCTTCCTCCGCCAGCACGCCAGCGACGGCTTGGTTCAGCGTGAACTGGCCGCAGCCGTCGCCGAGTCCGCCACGCTGATGGGTCAGCTCGTGTGGGACGCCTCCCAACGTCACGACCACGCCGCCAGCGCCGCATATTTCGACGAGGCGATCCGCGCCGCACAGGACACCCGCGACGCGGTTACTGTCAATCCCCTGGAATCGTGGAGGGCTCCGTTATGCGGCCTGGGCCTCCAGGGCGCGGGTTTCTGATCGTTCGTAGTCGATGGGTGAGCGCCAGTTGCAGACGGAGTGCCGGCGGCGCCGGTTGTAGAAGTCGGTGATCCAGGTGGCGATCTTCAGGCGGGCCTCGGTACGGGTGCGGAAGTGACGGCGGTGCACGTACTCGACCTTGATGGTGGAGAAGGTGGCCTCGGCGACGGCGTTGTCGAAGCATGACCCGACCCGGCCCATCGACTGGCGTACGTTCCACCGGTTGCAGGCCCGGGCGAAGTCGGCCGAGGTGTACTCGCTGCCCCTGTCGCTGTGGAAGATCACTCCTTCGACGTTGCCGCCGCGGGTGACGGCGGCCATGTTCAGCGCGGCGACGACCAGCCCGGCGTCGTGGTGGGCGCTCATCGCGTAGCCGAGATTCCGACGGGAGTACAGGTCGATGACGGTGGCCAGGTAGAGCTTGCCCTCGTCGGTACGGATCTCGGTCATGTCGCCGCACCAGGCGACATCCGGCGCCGGTGCGGTGAACACCCGCTTGACCAGGTCCGGTGCGGCCGGACGCTTACCTTGGCGGGTCAGGCCGCGTCGGCGGCGCTTGACCCGCGCGGCCAAGCCCAGCTCGGCCATGAGCTGCGCGATCGTGTTGTCGGAGACCTGCCAGCCGGACTCGCGCAGCTCGATGCCAATGCGAGGGCTGCCGTAGGTGCCGCCCGAGTCGTCGAACACCTTCTGGACCGCGGCCGTCAGCCGGACACGCTGGTCATCGCGGCGCGTTGGCGGCCGGTCACGCCACTTGCAGAACCACGACTCGGACACCCCCAACGCCCGACAGGCCACCGCGTGCGGCACGGAATGCTCGGTCCTCTGGGAAGCGATGAACCCGGCCACGCTCACCGGCCCGTCGCTTCCTTGACCCACAGGACCACCGATCGCTTGAGAACATCACGCTCCATCGCCAGCTCGGCATTCTCCCGCCGCAACCGGGCCAGCTCCGCCCGCTCGTCCTCGGCCAACTTCCCGGCAGCGGCCTCACCGCGAGTCTCGCGGTCCCTCTTCACCCAGTTGGCCAGGGTCCCGCTGTTAATCCCCAGGTCACGGGCGACCTGCGCGATCGACTTACCCGTCTCACGCACGATGCGCACCGCGCCCGCCCGGAACTCCGGATCGAACTGGCGTCTCATCTCAGCCATGAACCTCTATCCCTCAAGCTCTGGCCTCCACGCTACGAGGGGAAGGGCATACCGAGGCCAACGCGCTGCTTCGCAAGAGCTACCTCGCTCTATACGGCACCAAGCAGCCGACCGCTGGCGTTGGATTGACGGCGCGCGCCGCCGCCGTAAGCCGCAACGACAGCCATGTGATCACGGGCCTCGCCCAACTGCACCGTGCCGAGGCGCACGCGATGCTTGGCCAGGCCCGGGACTGCTTCGATGCCCTTGGCATCGCTGAAGATCACTTCGCTTCGATAGATCGTCGAGATCCAGCCGCTGCCCTTTTCTGTCCCAGCCATCACGCGCGACTCGCGGGGTCTTGCTGGCTGTCGCTGAGCAAGCCGGCCGACGCCATCACAGCCTTTAGAGGAGGCTCGGCAACTCATCGCCGCACGCCGCAAGTCGACCGCCGTTGTCCTCGGCAATCTTGCCCTTGCCAGCATCCTTCATCGTGACGTCGATGCAGCCACGTCCCACCTGCGCCAGACCATCGAGGTCATCGAGCGGACCCGCGCCGGCGGTGGTCTCAACCTCGCCTTCGCCGCAGCCCGTCAACTGCGTCCCTGGCGCGACCTGCCCTCGGTCGAGGACGTCAACGACCGACTGTTCACCCTCATGACCCGGTAGGAGGAGCAGCGTGACCAGCATTGGCGATGCCAAGCAGTCCGTTCGGCGACGGGTCTGGGATCTCCTTGAACGCGAAGGCGCCGCACCCATCGGCGTTCACGGTCACATCCCTGACTTCACCGGCAAAGAAGACGCCGCTGCCCGACTCGCCGAGCTGGATGTCTGGAAGCAGGCACGGGTCATCAAGTGCAATCCCGACCGGGCCCAACTGCCCGTACGAGTACGCGCTCTTCAAGAGGGCAAGCTGCTCTACGTGGCGGTCCCGCGACTCGCCACGCCGAAGCCCTTCTACCTGCTCGACCCGACCGTTCTGACCGCTCCGTTCGAGGCTGCCGTCACCAGCACCGGCGCACCGGACGTCGCCCCTACAATCGGCCCCGACGACATGCGCCCGGTGGACCTGATCGTCTGCGGCAGCGTCGCCGTCAGCCGGCGAAACGGCGTACGAGTCGGCAAGGGCGCCGGCTACTCCGACCTAGAGATCGCGCTCCTCACCGAGGCTGGACTCGTGTCCAAGGGCACCGCCATCGCCACCACCATCCACCAGATCCAACTCCTCGACGAGGAACTCCCCCACGCAAGCCACGACTTCAACGTCGATCTTGCGATCACCCCCACCGAGGTGCTTACCTGCACGGCGGACCGAGATCGACCGGCAGGCATCATCGCCAAAGACCTCCGTCAAGATCAGCTAGACAGCATCCCAATTCTGGGCGGCACAAGGGGGCAAGATACCCGGCACAACCCCTAGCAAGGCCGCCGGAGCGAGCGTTCCTGGGCATGAATGCTGGCTCGGCCGTCGAACCCATAGGTCGAGCAGGCCTGCTGGTGGAACTCAAGTTGCTGCGGGCGGCGGGAGATGCGATCAGGCCGGTCGCAAGTGGACTTTGCCAACCGACGGTCCGAGCCGCAGCACGCCGATGAACGTCCGCCCAGGGCCTTGGGAATGCCAGGCCAACCAAGGGCGGGAGCGCCGTGCTCCCAATCTGCTCCCAACTTAAGGGGCAACAGCGGAGAAGCCCGTTACCGGTGATCCCGGTGACGGGCTTCCTACCTGCCTATATTCATGGTGGGCGATACTGGGATCGAACCAGTGACCTCTTCGGTGTGAACGAAGCGCTCTCCCGCTGAGCTAATCGCCCTCAGCGCGCATGACTCTACCCGATCACCCGCCCGGACCAAAAACCGGGCCTCAGTGCGTCGCGAGGTAGTGCAGCGCCTCCGCCACCACGTCGATGCCGAAGCTGTACTTGAGCGACAGCCACACCACCACGGACACGAACGCGAGCCCGACCGCGCCGAGCACGAACCGCACACCCAGCGACCGCATCTTCACCCAGCGCGTCCAGGAGTTGACGTGCCGGCGGGTGAACGCGAGCAGCCGTCGCGCCCAGTGGAACTCGACCGCCCAGACGCCGAGGCCGGCGATGACCAGCAGCCAGCCGGGCCCTGGTAGCGGGATCAGCGCGATGCCGACTGTGACGACGATGGCGCCGAGGATGCCGATGAAGATCTTCAGGGCGACGCGGCCGGTGGGGTTGGCGCGGATCAGGTCGAGCGTGGTGTGCAGGCGCCCGCGCCAGCCCCGTCGCCGCCGGCGCTGCTCCATGAGAGCGCCTTGCGACCGCCCTTCCACCGGCACCTCGTACCCCCGACTTTTGGCTGCTCGGGCCGCACCTTTCGGCGATTCGGCCGTGGCCCGCGACGTCACCGAGGAGCCCCTCGTGACCATTTCCACCCCCAGTGTCGCGCGGGACCGTCACCCCTGCTCACGACTGGACGTTACCGGAGTAAGTCGACGACTGAACCACCCGTTGCCGGGCGGAACGACGGAGTGGGCGGAACCGGAAATTCTACGCGGGGCCAGGCGGTCCCGGGGGCTTTCGGAACCCCTTCCCACCACTGGGTGAAGTCAGCGTATGGCGGAGCGTAGCCAGGAGCAGCACCTGAGTATGGGAAAAGCGGGACACGCGCGTTCCGCAGCGGTGCCGGGGGGAGAACGTCCATGAGTGTCATCCGACCGACGACCGTAGAGGTCGAGACGTCGCTAAGGCTCGTCGCGCCTGACGCCACCGCCTTGCCGGTGCGTGCCAGTCTGCGTTACGACCCTGCTGACCCGTATGCGGTCCATGTCCTGTTCCACGCCGAGTCCGCCGGCGGCGAGGCGGTGAGCTGGTCGTTCGCACGCGAACTGCTGGTCACCGGGCTCGACGAACCGGCCGGCATCGGTGATGTGCGGGTCTGGCCGTGGGCCACCCCGCGCGGCGACTTCGTCGCGCTGGCGCTGTCGTCGCCGGACGGCAACGCCCTGTTCGAGGTTCCGCGCAGCGTGCTGGTGCGCTTCCTGCGCCGGACCTACGTCGTCGTCCCGCGCGGCCGCGAGGCCGAGCACCTGGACGTCGACACCGCGGTGAACCGGCTGCTGGCCGGTCGCTGACACGGCGACACCCGGGGCCGCGCGGATCTGCCGAGTCCGCGCGGCCCCGGGCCGTCTCCAACCGGGGGTACGCGTCAGCCGCGCGTGGTGATCCCGCCGTCGACCGGGATGACCGCTCCGGTCAGGTACGCGCCGGCGCGGGACGCCAGGTAGATCGCCGTGCCCGCCATGTCCTCGGGGCGGCCGATCCGGCCCAGCGGCACCTGCTGCTCGATGGCCGCGCGCGACTCGGGGTCGTCCAGCGCGAACGCCATCATCTTGCTCTCGAACGGTCCGGGCGCGATCGCGTTGACGGTGATCTGCTCACCGGCGAGCTGGTGCGCGAGACCGCGGGTGAGCATGTGCACCGCTGCCTTGGTGGCCGAGTACGCGTACACCTCCATCCACGGCACCCGGATGCCGTCGATCGACCCGATGTTGATCACGCGGGCCGGGTCGTCGGCGCCGGCCGCGGCGCGCAGTTGCGGCAGCAGCGCGGTGGTCAGCCGGAAGACGGCCTTGACGTTGACCGCCCAGAGCTTGTCGAAGGCGCCCTCCGGGTACTCCTCCAGTGGCGCGCCCCAGGTGGCGCCCGCGTTGTTGACGAGCACGTGCAGCCGGTCGTGGCGCTCCCGCACGGCCTCGGCGAGCGCCAGCGCGCCCGCGTCGCTGCCCAGGTCGGCCGGGATCGCCTCGCAGTGCCCCTCGGCGGACAGTTCCTTGGCGACCGACTCGCACACGTCGGCCTTGCGCGACGAGATGATCACCTTGGCGCCGGCCCGGACGAAGCCGCGCGCGATCATCAGCCCGATCCCGCGTGAGCCGCCGGTGACCAGGACCGTCTTGCCGTCGACCGAGAACAGATCCGTCATGCCCATCCCATCGCCGTCGCCCGGCCGCGGGCCGGTCGGCCGGGGCCGCGTCGGCCGGGTGCGCGACGCACTCCGGCCCGGGTCTTACCGATCGGTAACCTAACCGTCCGGCTCGGGTGCCGACAAGAGCGGCCCGAGCGGGTGAAACCGTCGAGATGCAACGTGCGGGCGCTCCGGTTACCGTCGGGATGATGGTCACTACCGGTCAGCCCTCCCCGGCCACCCGCACCGGCCTGCCGGAGCTCCGCCCCGGCACCGACGAGATCGTCACCGGTGTGCTCGGCGACCTCGCCGCCGAGCCCGGCTGGCCCCGCCCGGTCCTGCTCGACCGTGATCTGCTGATCCTGGTCACCCACGGGCACGGCACCGCCGAGCTGGACTTCCGTCCGGTCCCCTGCCGTCCGGGCACGCTGCTGCGCGCCCGTCCCGGCCAGGCGCTGCGGTTCGTCGGCGCGCAGCTCGACGCGACTGTGGTGAGCTGGCGGCCGGACGCGCTGCGCGGCCTCGACGTCGACCCGGACGCGGTGCCGGCCCACCGCCAGCTCGCCGGCGAGGACGAGGACGCGGTGATCAGCGAGGTGAGCCAGCTGGCAGTGGACGCCGAGCGCCACGCGCTGGTGCCGGCCGCCGCGGCGCTGCTGCGCCACCAGCTCGCCGTCCTGCTGCTGCGGCTGAGCCTGCTGCCGCACCCGCGCGACGGCGCGACGCCCCGGGCCGAGACGGAGACGTTCCGGCGGCTGTGCCGCGAGGTGGAACGCGGCTACCGGCACACCCGCCGGGTGGAGGACTACGCCGCCCAGCTCGGCTGTTCGGTGCGTACCCTGACCCGGGCCTGCCTGGCGGTGACCGGCCGCAGCGCCAAGCAGGTGATCGACGAGCGGGTGGCGTTGCAGGCGTGCCGGCTGCTCGCCGCCACCGACGAGTCGATCGCCGCGATCGGCCGGGAGCTGGGTTTTCCCGAGCCGACGAACTTCGGCCGCTTCTTCACCCGGGAGGTCGGGGTGAGCCCGGGGACGTTCCGGGCCGAGCGGGAACGCCCGTTGCCAGTCCGTCTGGTGCGACCCCGGCCGCCCGCCGACTCCCCCGTACCCGGCGGCCAGGCATGATGGCACTGTGCAGATCTCCGCGCGCGGCGACTACGCGGTCCGGGCAGCCCTGAGCCTGGCCACCGCGTACCCCACCCTGCTGTCCACCCAGGCCATCGCGGCGGAGCAGGACATGCCGCGCAAGTTCCTCGAGGCGGTCCTGGCGGACCTGCGCCGGGCCGGCGTGGTCCGGGCCCAGCGCGGCGCCGAGGGCGGCTACACGCTGGCCCGGCCGCCGCGGGAGATCACCATCGGGCACGTGTTGCGCGCCGTCGACGGTCCGCTCGCCGGGGTACGCGGGCTACGCCCCGAGGAGACGCAGTACGAGGGGGCGGCGGAGAACCTGCCCCGGCTCTGGGTGGCGGTGCGCGCCTCGGTGCGCCGCGTCGTCGACGAGGTGAGCCTGGACGAGCTGGTCAGCGGCCGGCTGCCGGCCCACGTACGCAAGCTGACCGCGCAGCCGGACGCGTGGGAGCCCCGCTGACTCACAGCGTGCCGACCACCTCCTCGTAGGGCAGGCGCGGCAGCCGTTCCCGCCAGGCGTCCGGTGCCGGGCGGCCGATGTTCATCAGCAGCAGTACCCGGTGCCGGCCGCCGGGGAAGAACTCCCGTTCCGCGCCTGCCGCGTCGAACCCGGCCATCGGTCCGGCGGCCAGCCCGGCGGCGCGTACGCCGACCAGCAGGTAGCCGATCTGGAGCGCGGCGTTGAACCGGGCCTGCGCCTCCCGGCCGGCCGGGTCGCCGGTCAACCAGTCGCGGGCGCCGGGGCGGTGCGGGAACAGCTCGGGCAGCCGGTCGTGCCAGTCCACGTCGGCGGCGAGCACAGCGGTCAGCGGCGCGGTGGCCGTCTTGTCCCGGTTGCCGGCGCTGACGTACGGCAGCAGCCGCGCCCGGGCCGCCGCGGAGCGCAGCAGCAGCACCCGCAGCGGCTGGGCGTTCATCGCGGTCGGGCCGTACCGGACCAGGTCGTGGATGGCGCGGACCTGCTCGTCGCCGACCGGCTCGTCGGTGAACGCGTTGGCCGTGCGGGCCGCCCGGAACAGCAGGTCCTGGGCGGCCCGGTCGAGCGCGATCAGCTCCTCGGCGGCGGTGGTCACCACGCCTCGGGCCAGTCGCCGAGTGTGGTGGTGTAGGTGCCCCGGTGGTGCAGCAGCGGGTCGCCGTCCTCGCCCGCGCCGAGCGCGAGCGGCTCGCCGAGCAGGATGGTGTGGTCACCCGCCTCGATCCGGCGCACCACGCGGCACAGCAGCACGGCGAGCGCGTCGCCGATCAGCGGCACCCCGAACGGCCCGGTGGTCCAGCCCGGGTGGGCGCTGAACCGGTCGATGCCGCTGGTGGCGAAGATCTGGGCGATCTCCTGCTGGCCGGAGGCGAGCAGGTGCACCGCGACGTGCTCGGCCCGCTCGACTGTGGGCCAGCTCGACGACGCGTGGCCCAGGCAGACCGAGACCAGCGGCGGGTCGAGCGACACCGACGTGAACGAGGTGGCGGTGAAGCCGGCCGGCGGCAGGTCCGGCCGCATCCGGTTGCCGCGCAGGCCGGGCGTGGTGACCACGGTGACGGTGGACGCCTGGCGGCGCAGCAGGCCGCGGAACGAGTCGACGTCGACCGGGCGCAGCTCGACGGTGGTGGCGCCGGGCCGGTCCACGGTGGTCACGACGCCACCAGCTCACGACGTGACGGTGCATGCACGTGGTCCACGAGAGCCTCCAGTCCAGGGGTAGCAGCGGCGGCGCTGTGTTCTCTCTCGGTACCCCCGGATGAGGGAGGCGATGCGGGGCGACCCGGCACTCATGCTGCCGACCACCCACTGCGCCGGTCAACGCCCTTCCAGTCAGTGAGACTTTCATCGCTGGCTTTGTTACGGCGCGTATCCACCAGCATTTACTACTCCTTAACACCTACCCGTTGGATAGAGATTCTGCCGGGCGCCGGTCCCACCGTCCAGAGCGGATCGGGCAGGGTTTCGCGAATCGTCGATCCGGGCATGTTCGATGCCGCGAAGGCATGCAGACGACTGCAGAGGCAGGGAGACGAAGGAGGCACCCCCGATGGGCGTCCAGTTCCGCAAGCGTAAGAAGTACGGGCCGCTGATCCTCCACTTCACCCAGAACGGCTTCTCGTCGTGGAGCATCAAGATCGGCCGCTGGTCCTGGAACTCGAACACCCGCGCCCACCGCGTGGATCTTCCGGGGCCGCTGTCCTGGAAGCAGGACAAGGCCTGACCTTCCAGGCGACGAGCGGGGTGCCGGCGATTCGCCGGCACCCCGCTCGTCGCTTGCGGACCGGGATCGCGGTTCCGCCCGTCACGGCGTTGCGGTGGCCGGAGAATCGCCACATGGCGGACCTGTTGCTGCGGCGGATACGACGGCGGGCCGTGGCGGCCTGCCTGCTCATGCTCGTCGGCTACTTCCTGGTGCCGGTCGAGGCCGACCCGAACGGCCTGCGGCTGGTCCTGCGCTCGGCCGGCACGCTGGTCCTGGTGGCAGTGATCGCGTTCCTGGTCACCGGTCAGGTCCGCCGCCAGCTCGTCAAGGACCAGCCGACCGGCCGGGACGAGGACCGGGCGCTGACCCGGCTCGCGGTCGCGCTGATCGCCGGGCTGCTGGTCTTCGCGCTCGGCGATTACGTGGTGGCGAACACCCGGCCCGGCGAGTTCGTCGGCCTGCGCACCCGGGTGGACGCGCTCTACTTCGCGCTCGCGACGCTCACCACTGTCGGCTACGGCGACGTGCACGCCCAGGGGCAGATCGCCCGGGTGGCGGTGTGCGCGCAGATGGTGTTCAGCATCGGAGTGGTCGCGACCGGGGCGTCGATAGTGGTCAAGCAGATGACCCAGCGTTCTCCACGGCGCTGATCGTCACGTCCCCGCCGAGCCGGCCGTGCTCCGGGTCGCGCGTCACCGCGCCCGAGGCGAGCAGCGAGGCCAGCGCCCGATTGGCGTCGGCGGCCCGGTAAACGGTCGCCGTGGTGGCGAAGCGGCGCAGATCGGTGACCGTCTGCGGGCCGGAGCGGGCCAGTTCGGCCAGCAGTTCCCGGCGCAGCGGGCCGGGTTCGGGGTCGAGCGAGATGTCGAGCAGCCGGCCCTGCGGGTCGGCCGGGTCGCGGTAGCGCACGCCGGCGTACTCGTCGACCGCCCAGAGCGCCTCCTTGACCGCCTCCAGCCCGCGGTCGGAGCCGGTGCCGTAGCCGAGCAGCCGCGCCGGGCCGTCCCCGTCGGGCACCAGCTCGACCTCGGTGACGAGCGGGAACCCGGCGCCGGTGAGCGCCGGGCGCAGCGACCGGCCGGGCGTGGTGACGAGCAGCAGCTCGGCCGGGCGCCCGGACGCGGCGGCGGCCAGCAGGGCCGGATCCGGGTCGGCGCCGTCGGCCACGACGAGCAGCGGAGCGCCGGCCGCACCGGCGGCCTTGAGCGCCACCGGCAGCCGGTCCGGGCCGCCGGGCACCAGGTGCACGGCGACGTCGGCGGGCAGGGTGGCCTCGGCGGCGCCGAGGCGTACCGGCAGGTCGGTGCCGTCGTCGGCGACCACCAGCACGGTCAGCCGCCGTCCGCGCAGCCGGTCGGCGAACTCGGCCACCACCCGCAGCGCATCCTCCGCGCCGGTGGCGTCACCTCCGGCGTACGCGAGCGCGAGCGTGGCCCGCCGCGCCCGGTGCAGCGCGGCGGGGAGCCAGTGGTCGAGCTGGCGGACGAGCAGCTCGCGCAGGACGGCGTCGGTCGGCATGGTGCCGTTTCTACCGCACGGCGCGGCGGGCCCGGCCGCGAACCCCGCTCAGACCGGCACGGAGATGCCCACGCCGCCGCGGGTCTGCCCGCCGTAGCGCTGCCGCTCGCGGTCGAGGTCGAGCCGCCCGATGCGGGTACGCGCGGCGAGCGCGGCGTCGTCGAGCAGGTCGGCCGGGACGATCCAGACGATCTCGAACTCCAGCCCGTCCGGGTCGCGGCCGTAGAGGCTCTTGGTGGTGCCGTGGTCGGACGCGCCGACCAGCGCTCCGGCGGCGGAGAGCCGTTCGGCGGTGGCGGCCAGCTCGTCGAGCGTGTCCAGCTCCCAGGCCAGGTGGTAGAGGCCGACGGTGGCCCGGCCGGCCTGGGACGCCCCGGCCGCCGCGCCGATGGAGAACAGGCCGAGGTCGTGGTCGTTGGTGGAGTCGGGCGCCTGGAGGAAGGCGGCGCCGCGGAAGCCCTCGGGCGTCATCGGCACCCGGCGGAAGCCCAGCACGTCGCCGTAGAAGGCGACGCTGCGTTCCAGGTCACTGACGTAGAGGACGGCGTGGTTGAGTCGGTGGATGCCCATGTCACCGACCGTACCCCGGTTTTGTTGAGCGTTCAACTATCGACGGTATGATGGGCGTCATGACCCGGTGGCTGGACCCCGACGAACAGCGGACCTGGCGGGCCTTCCTGACCGCCTCCCGAGGGCTGATGGAGACGCTCGACCGCGAGCTGCAACGCGACGCGGGCATGCCGCACGCGTACTACGAGATCCTGGTCCGCCTCTCCGAGGCCCCCGACCGGCGGCTGCGGATGAGCGAGCTGGCCGAGCTGACCGGCTCGTCGCGCAGCCGGCTCTCGCACGCCGCCGCCCGGCTGGAGGCGTCCGGGTGGATCCGCCGGGAGGACTGCCCCACCGACCGGCGCGGGCAGGTCGCCGTGCTCACCGACGAGGGCTTCGCCACCCTGGCCGCCGCCGCGCCCGGCCACGTCGAGGGGGTACGCCGGCACCTGTTCGACGCGCTCAGCCCGGCCCAGGTCGACCAGCTCCGCCGGATCAGCGAGACACTCGCCGACCACCTGACGGATTCGGGACCAAACTGATCCACTCCGGGTCTTGTACATACCGTCGCCGGACGAGCACGATGGGGCGTGTCCTCCGGCTTCGCTGACCTGACCGTCCAGGCGCACCATCTGGTGTCCGAAGGCGACCTCGACGGCGCGCACCGGCTGCTCGCCGACGCGCTCAGCGACGCCGATCCCCGACCCGGCAACGCCTCCCCCGAGCTGGCCGAGGCGGCCGGGCTCCAGGCCAAGGTGCTCGTCGCGCTCGGCGAGCCGCACTCCGCCCGCGGCTGGGCCGCGTTCGCGTACGCGGCCGCCACCCGGCTGTACGGCCGCTCCGACGAGCGCACCGTCACCGCCGCCGCGACGCTCGCCGCGGTGCTGCACCGGGTCGGCAGCGACGCCCGGGCCGCCCGGCTCTACTCCGACGTCATCATCGAGCTGACCGCCCGCAACGGCCCGGAGTCGCAGCAGGTGCTGGCCGCGCACGCCGATCTGGCCACCGTGGAGTACGCGCGCGGCCAGTGCGAGGTGGCCCGCGACCGGTTGCAGGACGCCTGGGAGCTGCACCGCGAGGTGTACGGCGACGGCCACCCCAGCGGCATCAAGATGCTGGCGAAGCTCGGCGCGATGGAACGCGACTGCGGCCGGTACGCCGACTCGCACGAGCACCTGACGCTCGCCGAGGAGCTGTGCCGCCTGCACCTGGACTTCGACGACCCGCTCGCCGCCCAGGTGGCGGCGCTCGCCCGCGCCGCCGCCGACCCGGACCACGTCTGCCCCGCCCCCGCCCCCGCTCCCGAGCCGCCGCCCGCGCGGACCACGCCTGTGGTGCCCGCCGCCCGGGTCCCCCCGCCCGCCGAAGGGCCGCACGACCTGCCGCCCTACAGTCCGCCCGCGCTCGACGAACCGGTCGAGACGCCGCTCTACCACCCGCCCGGACGCGCCGCCGAGACCGCGCACGTGCCGACACCGCGTACCGCACCGGAGGCCGACGGGCTCGACGACTACCCGTGGCCGCCCGACGAGCCGGCCGAGCAACCGTGGCGACCGGGCGCGGACCCGCTGCCGCCCACTGTGGTCGGGCTCGCCGACGACCAGCCCGACGGGGTACGCCGCGTGCCACCGCCACCGCCCGAGCCGCCGTCGCGCTACCTGCCGGTGCACGTGCCCCGGCCACCCGCGGCCGAGCGGCGCGCCCGTCCCTGGCTGCCGCTCGTGGTGCTCGGCGTGGCGGTGGCGCTGCTGCTCGGCACCATCGCGGTGATCGCCGGCGTGTCCCGGGTCGACGACGGCCGCGGCACCCCGCCGCCGGCCTCCAGCGCGCCGCCACCGACCTCCGCCGCTCCCGCGCCGTCCACCCCCGCCGCCGCCGAGCCCGGTACGCCACCCGGACGACTCACCCTCACCGACCGGCGCGACAGCATCGTGCTGAGCTGGAACTACCCGGCCGGCGCGGAAGGACCGGTGGTGGTCGCCGGGGGCCGGGCCGGGCAGCCGCAGGGCACGTTCGCGACGCTGCCCGCCGGGTCGGCCGACTACATCGCCTACGGGCTCGACCGCACCACCGACTACTGCTTCACCGTGGCGCTCGTCTGGTCCACCGACAGCGTCGCCCGCACCGGGCCGGTCTGCACGAAACGCCGCTGACCGCTCACTCCGGCTCGGGCTCGGCCAGCGCGGGCAGCCGTACCGTCGCGCGCAGCCCCGGCGCGGCCGCGCCGGGCGTCGCGTCGGCCAGCTCCACCGTGCCGCCGGCCCGGCGCACCAGCTCGCGCACGATGGCCAGGCCCAGGCCGGCGCCGCCCGCGTCGCGGGCCCGCGCGTCGTCGAGCCGGGTGAACCGGGCGAACACCCGCTCCCGGTCCGCCGCCGGGACGCCCGGCCCGTCGTCGGTCACCGTGACCAGGTGGTACGCACCGTCCGGCCCGCTCACCGCCAGTTCCACACCGGTGTACGCGTGCCGCAGCGCGTTGTCCACCAGGTTCACCAGCACCCGGCGCAGCTCCCCCGCGTCCCCCTCGACCCACCGGGGCGCGTGCGGCGGCGTCAGGCGCAGCGGCGGCGACGGGTAGCGGGCGGCCACCGTACGCAGCAGCTCCCCCAGCTCCACCGGGCCGACCGGGGACGGCCGGGCGTCCTGCTCGTCGAGGCGGGCAAGCAGCAACAGGTCGTCCACCAGGCGGCTCAGCCGCTCGGTGTCGGCGAGCAGGTCGTCGGCGACCGCCGGCCAGTCCGTGTCGTCGCCGAGACGCCGGGCCACCTCCAGCTCGGTACGCATGTTCGTCAGCGGGCTGCGTAGCTCGTGCGCGGCGTCGGCGACGAACGCCCGCTGCCGGTCCCGGGACGCGGCCAGCCGGTCCAGCATGTCGTTGAGCGTGACCGCGAGCCGGTGGATCTCGTCCTGCCCCGCCGGTACGGGAAGCCGCTCCGCCCCGGCCCGGCCGGTGATCTCGGCGGCGCCGCTGCGCAACTGCTCGACCGGCCGGAGCGTCGCGCCCACCACCCGCCAGGCCACCACGCCGAGCCCCGCCACCAGCAGCGGGAAGCCGACGAGCAGCAGGTTGCGGACCACGTGCAGGCTGTGCCGCACGTCGGTGAGCGACTTGGCCACGAGCACCGTCCGCGGCTCCTGCGGTGTGCCGGCCGGCACCGTGACCACCCGGACCGGGCCGGGCATGCCGGCGCGCCGCCCGTCCACCACCAGCCGCTGCCGCTGCCCGGGACGCAGCTCGTCCGGGCCGAGCATCGGCACCAGGCGGTCCGCGTCGATCGAAGCGGCCCGGATCCGGCCCTGCGCGTCGACCACCTGCACCCGCAACTGCCCGCCCGCGACCGGCAGCGGGTCCGGCAGCGCGTCCTCGGCGGTCAGCAGCGCGACCGCGTCGGCGGTGCGCAGCGCCTCCTCGTCGACCGAGCGTTGCAGCGTCCAGCCCAGCGCGCCGAGCAGCAGCGCCCCGCCGAACGCGAACCCGACCACGAGGCCCAGCACGCCCAGCGCGAGCAGCCGGGCCCGCAGGCCCAGTCGCGGCAGCGGGCCACGTATCCACCGGCTCATGTGGCCAGCCGGTAACCGGCGCCGCGTACCGTCTCCAGCCGCTCCCGGCCGATCTTGCGGCGCAGGTAGCCGACGTAGACCTCCACCGCGTTCGGCGCGGTGTCGACAGAGGCGTCCCAGACGTGGTCCAGCAGCTCGGTCTTGGAGACCACCTCGCCGGGGCGGCGCATCAGGTAGTCCAGCAGCGCGTACTCCCGGCTGGTCAGCACCACCTCGGTGTCGGCCCGGGTGACCCGGCGGCGGGCCGGGTCCAGGCGCAGGTCGCCGACGGTGAGCACGGTCGGCCGCCGGGGCGCGCCACGGCGCAGCAGCGCCCGCAGGCGGGCCAGCAGCACCACGTACGAGAAGGGCTTGGTGAGGTAGTCGTCGGCGCCGCAGTCCAGGCCGTCGGCCTGGTCGTACTCGCCGTCCTTGGCCGACAGCATCAGCACCGGCAGCCAGCGCTGCTCGGCGCGCAGGCGGCGCACCACCTCGTAGCCGGACAGGCCCGGCAGCATCACGTCGAGGATCATCGCGTCGTACTCGCCGTGCCGGGCCGCGTCCAGCCCCTCCGGGCCGGTGGCAGCCACGTCGACCACGAAACCCTCCGCCGACAGGCCCCGGCGCAGCGCCGCCGCGAGCCGCGTCTCGTCCTCCACCACCAGCAACCGCACCGGTCCAGGGTGCCACCACGGGCTCGCCCGTAGGGGATCTCCTCAGCGTGGTCACAGCCACGGTCGCGCAGCATGGAGCGCAGGAGGTGCACACTATGTCAGTGATGAAGAACCGCGCCGTGCTGCGCTGGCTGGTCCCGGTGACCGCGGGGGTCGCCGTGATCGGCGGTGGCGCCGCCGTCGGCACGTTCGCCGCCGGCGCCGACCCGGCGCTGCCGCCGCGCAGCGCCGCCCAGCTCCTGGAAGACCTGCGCACGTCCCGCCTGGACGGGCTCTCCGGCACCGTGGTGCAGCGCGCCGACCTGGGCCTGCCGCCGATCGCCGCGCTCGCCGGCCAGGCCACCGGCAACGACCTGGCCGGCCTGGTCTCCGGTACGCACACGCTGCGCGTCTGGTACGGCGGCGAGGACCGGCAGCGGCTCGCGCTCGTCGACACGCTCGGCGAGCAGGACATCGTGCGCAACGGGCGGGACGTCTGGACCTGGAACAGCCGGGAGAACACCGCCACCCACCGGACGTTGCCGGCCGACGCGCCGGACCGGGCCACCGTGCCGGCCACCCCGGCCGACGCCGCGGACCGGGCGCTGGAGGCGATCGACCCGACCACTGCGGTCACCGTCGGCCGCACCGCCACAGTCGCCGGGCGGGACGCGTACGAGCTGGTGCTCACGCCGCGCGACAAGGCGTCCCTGGTCCACCAGGTCCGGATCGCGCTGGACGCGAAGGAGCACGTGCCGCTGCGCCTGCAGGTGCTCGCCGACGGGCAGGACGAGCCGGCGTTCCAGGTGGCGTTCACCCAGGTCGACTTCCGCACGCCGGAGGCCGACCAGTTCCGGTTCAACCCGCCGCCCGGCGTGAAGGTCACCGAGGCGACCGAGGGCGAGCGGCCCGGACCGGCGGGCAAGCGGTTCGAGAAGAAGGACGCCGAGAAGCCGGACGTCCGTACCGTCGGCACCGGCTGGACCACGGTGGTGGTCGCCAAGATCGGCGACGCGGCGACCGGCGGCGGCGCGAAGCCCGGCGCGGACGCGCCGGATGCCCAGATGCTGGCCGGCGTGCTCGGTGACCTGCCGAAGGTCAGCGGCGACTGGGGCAGCGGCCGGCTGCTCAGCGGCAAGCTGTTCAGCGTGCTGCTGACCGACGACGGCCGGGTGATCGCCGGTCTGGTCACGCCGGAGCGGCTCTACGAGGCGGCAAAGGGCTGAGAATCGCCGTGCCCGGGGCTCGGTCGGCTGACGCCGGCCGGGCCCCGAGTCGTGTCCGGGCTTGGTCGGGTGGCTGCCGACGCGCTATCTTTCTCAGTTCAGGCACAAAAAAGGAATGGCTTCTGAATGCCATTCCTGCGGCAATTCTAGTCAATGAGGAGCCGGATTGTCAACGCACTCCGACGTGTCGGCTGACCTGCGCCAGGACGACGAGATCGGCCGGGAACAGGAATACGTCTCGATGCTGTACGACCGGCTGGACGGCATGCGGGAACAGGCCGCCCGGCGGCTCGACGAGGAGTTGCGCCACACCGGTGGCACGCAGCAGGCCCGCTCGCAGCGCGACTCGACAGTGGCGATGTACGCCGACCAGGTCGAGCAGTTCTCCGCGGTGGAGAGTGGCCTGTGCTTCGGCCGCCTCGACGGCGACGACGGCGCGGTCCGCTACATCGGCCGGATCGGGATCTTCGACTCGTCCGGCGACTACGACCCGCTGCTGATGGACTGGCGCGCCCCCGCCGCCCGGCCGTTCTACCTGGCCACCGCCGCCAACCCGCAGGGCGTACGCCGCCGGCGCCATCTGCGCACCCGCGACCGCAAGGTGACCGGCCTCAACGACGAGGTGCTGGACATCACCGCCGCCTCCCCCACCGCGCACGAGGAGCTGACCGGCGAGGCGTCGCTGCTCGCCGCGCTCAACGCCGGGCGCACCGGCCGGATGCGCGACATCGTCGAGACCATCCAGGCCGAGCAGGACCGGATCATCCGGGCCGACCTGCCCGGCGTGATGGTGGTGCAGGGCGGGCCCGGCACCGGCAAGACGGCCGTGGCGCTGCACCGGGCCGCGTACCTGCTCTACACCCACCGCCAGCAGCTCTCCACCCGGGGCGTGCTGCTGGTCGGCCCGAACGCCACGTTCCTGCGCTACATCTCCCAGGTGCTGCCCACGCTGGCCGAGACCGGCGTGCTGCTGCGTACCCAGGCCGACCTGTTCCCCGGCGTACACGCCCGCCGCGCGGAGCCGGCCACCACCGCGGCGCTCAAGGGCCGCGCGGTGCTGGCCGACGTGCTCGCCGCCGCCGTCCGCGACCGGCAGTGGGTGCCCGACGAGCCGGTCACCATCGAGCTGCCGCAGCGGGAGGTGCTGACGCTCGACCCGGAGACCGTGCGGCAGGCCCGCGACCGGGTACGCCGCACCGGCCGCCCGCACAACCTGGCCCGCGCCCTGTTCGACGTGGAGATCGTGCACGCGCTCGCCGACCAGGTGGCCGAGCGGATCGGCGCCGACCCGCTGGGCGGGGAGAACCTGCTCTCCGAGGCCGACCGCGCGGAGATCCGCCGCGAGCTGCGCGAGGAGCCGGAGATCCGGGCCGCGCTGGACGAGCTGTGGCCGGTGCTGACCCCGCAGCGCCTGCTCGCCGACCTGTACGCCTCGCCGGAGCGGATCGCCACCGC
The DNA here is from genome assembly GCF_057196585.1 of Micromonospora sp. ATLC20. NCBI lineage: Bacteria > Bacillati > Actinomycetota > Actinomycetes > Micromonosporales > Micromonosporaceae > Micromonospora > Micromonospora sp. ATLC20. Next base: position 45,880 of record NZ_JBXUOV010000001.1, on the reverse strand, counting down.
CGCGCCGGTGCTCACCGACGACGAGCGGGCCGCGCTGCACCGCGAGCCGGGCGGCTGGACGCCCGCCGACGTGCCGCTGCTGGACGAGGCCGCCGAACTGCTCGGCGAGGACGAGCGCGCCGCCGTGGCCCGCCGGGAGCGTATCCGGGCGCTGGAACGCGAGTACGCCGAGGGCGTGCTGGAGATCTGGCGCGGCTCCCGCTCCATCGACGTCGAGGACGAGGCCGACGGCGGTGAGATCCTCGGCGTCACCGACCTGATCGACGCCGACCGGCTCTCCGAGCGGCAGGAGGAGTCCGACCGGCTCACCACCGCCCAGCGCGCCGCCGCCGACCGGACCTGGGCGTTCGGGCACGTCATCGTCGACGAGGCGCAGGAGCTGTCGCCGATGGCGTGGCGACTGCTGATGCGCCGCTGCCCGAGCCGGTCCATGACGATCGTCGGCGACGTGGCGCAGACCGGCGCGCTCGCGGGCACGCCGTCGTGGGGTGAGGCGCTGGCGCCGTACGTGGCGGACCGGTGGCGGCTGGAGGAGCTGACGGTCAGCTACCGCACCCCGGCCGAGATCATGGCGGTCGCCGCCGACGTGCTGGGCGCTATCGACCCGGCGCTGCGGCCACCCCGCTCGGTACGCGCCACCGGCGTACCGCCGTGGGACCGGACCGTACCGGCGGACCGGCTCGTGGCGGAGCTGGTCGAGGCCACGGCCCGGGAGGCCGCGTCGCTCGGCGACGGGCGGCTCGGCGTGCTGGTGCCGACCGGCCGGGTGGACGAGCTGGGCGGCGCGGTGGTGACGGCACTGCCGGAGGCGACGGTGGGCGAGCAGCCGGAGCTGGCGAACCGGATCGTGGTGCTGACCACCGAGCAGGCAAAGGGCCTGGAGTTCGACTCGGTGCTGGTGGTCGACCCGGCCCGCATCGTCTCCGAGTCCCCCAGGGGCCACAGCGACCTCTACGTGGCCCTGACCAGAGCCACCCAGCGCCTAGGCATCCTCCGCACCCCCTGACTCCCCCTGTCCCGCCCGCCCGTGCCCCCTCGCCCTCGCTCCGCGATCATGGAGTTGCGGCCCCGGAAAACTCCATCAAACGGACAATCTTGGGGGCGGAAGCGCAAGATCGACGAGTGCCGGCTTTGCGGGGCGGCGGGGACGTGTCCGGGCGGCCTGTTCGCGCCAGTTCGCCGGAGTGGCGGGGCGGGCACCAGATCGGGGAAACGGCTACATCATGGCCGCCCTGACTGCGCCACTTCGGCGAAGTGGCGGGTGCGCAAGGGCGGGGCGGCCGGAGGCCGTCCCGCCCTTGCCGTGCTGCCTCGGTCAGCCCGGGTTGGGGCGGTTGTCGGTGAAGTTGCCCACCTGGGCACCGGTGGCCGAGTTGTCGCTCGTGGAACCGCCGGCCGGGGTGCTCAGGCCACCCGTACTCGCGTCGCCGGTCGTCGTCGGGGCCACCTTGCCCGGGTGCTTCTCGGGCTGGCGGGCCACCCGGCGCACACTCGCCGGACCCGCGGTACCGCCGGTCGTGGTCACCGCGCCCTGACCCCGGGTCGGTCCGCCGTCGCGCAGCACCGTCGGGTCGACGGGTACGTCCGCCGGGTCGTCCGGGTCGAGTTCCTGCCGCATCCGCTCGACGTCGGTCTGCGGCACCGTGACCTCGTCCAGCGCGCCCTCGCCGTACACGCCTCCGGCGACCCGCTGCTCGGCCCGCCGGGCGGCGTCCTGCCGCATGTCGTCCTCACGCACGTCAACCACCTCGCAGCTCTCTCGGGGTATCGGTGGTGCGTGCCCGAGGGCGGGTGGCTGAAACCGGAACCGGCGGCGGGAGGCCCGGTGTGCGCCCGGGTGTCCGGTTCCGGCCGTGAGCCGAGCGCAGGGCCATTCGACGATGACCGGCGGTTACCTTGTCTCCGGGCCCGGGTAGACCCAGGGTGCCCCCGCCACAGAGCGCGAACCGCGCCGTGGCCGACCTGCGGTAGCGGGGCGAGGGTGTGCAGGTTAACGACTCATCAAATCCTGAGGAGGACCAGATGAGCACGCAGGCTGCATCCACCAGGCCGATGAACCGGCCGATGTCCGACGTCCAGAACCGGTCGAGCATGCAGGACACGTCGACCCGGCACATGCCGTCGATGCACGACGGTCACCGGGAGAACATGCCGTCCCCGGGTACGGAGACGAAGCAGGCGTTCCTGACCACCGAGTTCTGGGTGTACGCCGCAGCGGTCGCGGTCGTCGTGATCGCCGCGTTCTGGCGAGGCGCCGCCACCAACGGCCTGAACATCAACAACCCGAACCAGGCGTGGTGGTACCTGACCGCGCTGACCGGCGCGTACCTGGTCAGCCGTGGCCTGTCGAAGGCGGGCAGCGCGCGCCGCTCCGGCAAGGAGCGCCGCGGACGTTGACCGCACGCCGCGCGAACGGCGACGCCCCCGGGATCCGTCCCGGGGGCGTCGTCGCGTCTGCTCACTCCTCGCCGAAGTCCCCGAAGTCGTCGCCGCCGTCGAACGCGTCGTCGAGCATCTCCCCGGCGATCATGCCGCCGGCGACACCCAGCGCGGCGCCCGCGACCACGCCGCCCATGCCCGGGCCGCGCCGCCCGTGGCCGGCGTAGCCGTGGTGACCCGGGTAGCCGTGGCCGCCGTGCGGCATGCCGAAGCCCTGGGCCCGCATGCTGCCGTAGCGGCCGGTGGTCTCCCGCAGCCAGCCGTCGACGACCTGCACCCAGTCGGTACGGGTGGCGTCGCTGTGCGGGACCGAGTAGCGGCCGATGACGTCGTGCCCGGGGCTGAGGAAGCCGCCGCGCTTGTCGCACTCCAGGATCACCTCGACGCCCTGCTGGCTGGTCACGAACGTCAGCTCGACCTCGGTGACCGTCTGCGCGTACTGCGGCGCGGCGAAGAACTCGATCTCCTGGTAGAACGGCAGCGTCTGCGGCACGCCGTAGATGTGGCCGCGCTCCAGGTCGGCGTGCTTGAACCGGAAGCCGAGCGCCTGGAACGCCTCCAGGATCCGCTCGTGGATCGGCAGCGGGTGCACCGACACCTGGTCCAGGTCGGACTTGTCGACGGCGCGGGCCACCGCCAGCTCGGTACGCAGGCCCATCGTCATGCCGTGCAGGCGCTGGCCGTACACGTCGGTGATCGGGGTCTCCCACGGCACCGGCATCTGGAACGGGATGGAGAGCTGCTGCTTCGGCGCCAGCTCGAACGCGCCGCTGACCGGCATCCGGTGGAACTCCATCACGCCCGCGTACTCGTGGTCGCCGCTCTCGATCTCGACGCGGGTGACCAGGCCGAGGTTGATCTGCTCGATCCGCGCCGGGCTGTCGCCGCCGACCAGGTTGACGTGACCGTCCAGGGTCAGCCCGGGCCGGGTGTTCGGGTTGGTGAGCACCGTGTCGACGCTCGGGCCACCCACGCCGAACGCGCTCAACATCTTCTTGAAGACCATCGGTCACTCCCGCTGAACGGCACTCCGACATGGACCGTCGGACGCTTCGTCAGGGCACCCTAAACGGCGGGGCTGAGAAGTGGCTGTGAGGCACGCCGTGGCCTCAGTCGGCGCGTACCACCACCAGCTCGCCGACCTGCTCGCCGAGCTGCCGGCGGGCCTCCGGCGGCAGGCCGCCGTCGGTGATCAGCACGTCCGCCTCCTCCAGCGGCGCGATGGTGGCGATGCCGATGGTCTCCCACTTGGTGTGGTCGGCGAGCACCACCAGCCGGCGCGCGGACCCGATGAGCCGCCGGTTCACCGCCGCCTCCAGCAGGTTCGGCGTGGTGAACCCGGTACGCGGGCTCATCCCGTGCACGCCCAGGAACAGCAGGTCGACGTTGAGGGCGGCGATGGCCGCCTCGGCGACCGGGCCGGTCAGCGCGTCCGACGGGGTACGGATGCCACCGGTCAGCACCACCGTCTGGTCGGCGCGGGGATTCTGGTAGAGCGCGTCGGCCACCGGAATCGAGTTGGTGACCACAGTCAGCCCGCGTACCTCGGCCAGCCGGGCGGCCAGCGCGGCGGTGGTGGTGCCGGCGGACAGCGCCACCGCCATCCCGGGCTCGACCAGGCCGGCGGCCCGCTCCACGATGGCGCGTTTCTCGGCCTGCTGGCGTACCGACTTGGCGGCGAAGCCGGGCTCCTCGGTGGAGCCCGGTCCGGCCAGCGTGGCGCCGCCGTGCACCTTGTCGATCAGGCCGCGGTCGGCCAGCACCTCCAGGTCGCGGCGGATCGTCATGTCGGACACACCGAAGCGGCTGACCAGGTGACTGACCCGGACGCCGCCGCTCTGGCGGATCAACTCCAGGATGGCGCTCTGCCGTTGCTGGGCGAGCATGGGGGACCTCCTCGGCGCGAACGGCCACGTACCGGTCAGGCGGTCGCGGGCACCGGCGCGGGCTCCTCGCGGACCACCGCCACCTCACCCGCCGGCACCTCCAGATCGCCGTCGCACCGGACGCCGCCGAGCAGCTCGGTGCCGGTGACCGCCAGCCGGGCCGGCCCGGTGGTGTGGTTGACCACGAACAGCCAGCTCCGGTCCGCCGAGCGACGGCGGACCACCTCCACTCCGGGCGGCGCGCCCACCGGCGGACGGACACCCGTCTCGTCGAGCAGCCGGGCCACCAGCCGGTCGGTGGCCTCGTCGTCGAGCCGGGTGCCGACGTACCAGGCGGCGCCCGCGCCGACGGCGTTGCGGGTCAGCGCCGGCACGCCGGGCAGCGGCCCGTCGGTGTACGCGGCCAGCACGTCCGCGCCCTCGGCGTGCAGCCACTCGGTCCACACGTCGGCGCGCGCGCCGTCGTCGAGGCGTACCGTCTCGCCGGCCCGCAGCGGGAAGAACTCCTCGACGCGTACGCCGAGCAGGTCGCGGAACGCGCCGGGGTAGCCGCCGAGCCGGATGTGGTCGTGCTCGTCGACGATGCCGCTGAAGTAGGTGACCACAGCCGTGCCGCCGGCTTCCACGAACCGGCGCAGCGCGTCGGCGTCGGCGTCGCGGACGAGGTAGAGCGTGGGCACCAGGACGAGCCGGTAGCGGGACAGGTCGGCCGACGGGTGCACCACGTCGGCGGTGACCCCGGCCCGCCAGAGCGCGGCGTGCAGCGCGGACAGCCGGTCGGTGTAGGTGACGTCGACGCTCGGGTGGGAGTCGAGTTCGGCGCCCCACCAGGCCTCGTAGTCGAACAGGATCGCCACGTCGGCGTCGACGCGGCTGCCGCGTACCTCGGCGAGCGCGCGCAGGTCGGCACCGAGCCGGCAGACCTCGCGGAACACCTTGGTGTCCGGCCCGGCGTGCGGCACCAGCGCCGAGTGGAACTTCTCCGCGCCGGCCCGGGAGGCCCGCCACTGGAAGAACAGCACCCCGTCGGCGCCGCGCGCGACGTGGGCGAGGCTGTTGCGGCGCATCTGGCCGGGCGTCTTCGCCACGTTGCGGGGCTGCCAGTTGACGGCGCTGGTGGAGTGCTCCATCAGCAGCCACGGCGCACCACCGGCGACGCCCCGGGTGTGGTCGGCGGCCAGCGCCAGGTTGACCTGCGGCTGCGGGTCGGCTGCGGTGAGGTAGTGGTCGTTGGCGACCACGTCCACGTCGGAGGCCCAGGAGTGGTAGTCCAGATACTTGATGCCGGTGCCGATCATGAAGTTCGTGGTGACCGGCTGCGGGACGAGCCGGTTCAGCAGCTCCCGTTCGGCGCGCAGCTGGGCGCGCTGCTCGTCGGAGGAGAACCGCAGGAAGTCCAGTTGCTGGGTCGGGTTGGCGAACGTCGGCGCGGTACGCGGCGGGTTGATCTCGGCCCAGTCGTGGTAGCGCTGGCTCCAGAACGCGGTGCCCCAGGCGGCGTTGAGCGAGTCCAGGTCGCCGTAGCGCTCGCGCAGCCAGCCGCGGAACGCCTCGGCGCTGACGTCGCAGTAGCAGTGCACGTTGTGGCAGCCGAGTTCGTTCGAGACGTGCCAGAGCACCACGGCGGGGTGTCGCGCGTACCGGCGGGCGACGGCCTCGACCAGGGCGAGCGAGTGGTCCCGGAACACCGGCGAGCTGGGGCAGTACGCCTGCCGGCCGCCGGGCCAGAGCACCGTGCCGTCGGCCCGGCGGGGCAGCGTCTCCGGGTGCCGGTGTGCCAGCCACGGTGGTGGGCTGGCGGTGGCGGTGGCCAGGTCGACGCTGATGCCGCCGTCGTGCAGCAGGTCGATCGCACGGTCCAGCCAGTCGAAGACGTACCGCCCCGGGGTGGGTTCGATCAGGGCCCAGGAGAAGATGCCGACCGAGACCAGGTTGACCCCGGCGCGTCGCATGAGGTCGACGTCCTCGGCCCACGTCTGCTCGGGCCACTGCTCCGGGTTGTAGTCGGCGCCGTACCAGATGCCCTCGCCGTGCCAGTTCCGCATGACAGCAGAGGTTGCCCCCGAACAGCACCCCAAGTCAACACTTTCCAACATCGACTGAAGTTCCAACGTTTACCGGCTCTTTGCCCTGCCCTACCGCTGACGGCGTCGTCTTTTTGCCCTCTTGACAGCGCCGCGCCAAGGGGTAGCTTCAAGCGCCACCGGCTGTTTGTGTTCGGACGTGTGGATTCTCGGTGGATCTGCCACGGCCGACACGAACACCGCTCACCGCCAACGATCACGGTCCATGAGCGCAGCGCACCTCTTCCACGCAGGAGGCACCATGTCCCGTCCCCGCTCGCAAGCCGAATACCTCGCCCGGCTCGTACCCCCGTCCGTCGCCGGCCTGAACCGGCGCTCGCTGCTCGCCGGCGCGGCCGGCGCGGGGGCGCTGCTCGGCACCGGGCTGCTCGCCGGCTGCGGCGACTCCGACTCCGGGTCCGGCGGCGACGCCAAGAGCGTCTCGCTCGGCTCGAACCAGTCGGACCCGAAGCCCAAGGACGTCGTCGCCAAGGTGATGGACGGCTTCAAGACGTCCTCCGGCGTGACCGTCGACATCAACACGGTCGACCACAACACGTTCCAGGAGAACATCAACAACTACCTGCAGGGCAAGCCGGACGACGTGTTCACCTGGTTCGCCGGCTACCGGATGCGCTTCTTCGCCGCCAAGGGCCTGGCCGGTGACCTCAGCGACGTGTGGGGCAAGCTCGACGGCTACTCCGACGCGTTCAAGAAGGCGTCCACAGGCGACGACGGCAAGCAGTACTTCGTACCGGCGTCGTACTACCCGTGGGCCGTCTTCTACCGCAAGTCGGTGTGGCAGCAGCGCGGCTACGAGGTGCCGAAGACGCTGGACGACCTCAACACGCTCGGCGCGCAGATGAAGAAGGACGGCCTGAACCCGATCGCGTTCGCGGACAAGGACGGCTGGCCCGCGATGGGCACGTTCGACATCCTCAACCTGCGGATCAACGGCTACCAGTTCCACATCGACCTGATGGCCGGCAAGGAGGCGTGGACCTCCGACAAGGTGAAGAAGGTCTTCGACACCTGGGCCGGGCTGCTCCCCCTGCACCAGCCGGACTCGCTCGGCCGCACCTGGCAGGAGGCCGCGCAGTCGCTGCAGCAGAAGAAGAGCGGCATGTACCTGCTCGGCCTGTTCGTCGGCCAGCAGTTCAGCGGCGCCGACCTGGAGGACCTGGACTTCTTCACGTTCCCCGAGATCGACTCGACCATCGGCGCGAAGGCGCTGGACGCCCCGATCGACGGCTACATGATGGCCCGCAAGCCGAAGTCCAAGGACGCGGCGCAGAAGCTGCTGACGTACCTCGGCTCGAAGGAGGCGGCGGACATCACGGTCAAGAACGACCCGAGCACGCTCGTGGCCAACAGCGGCGCGGACACCGGCGCCTACACCGCGCTGCAGAAGAAGGCGGCCGAGCTGGTCGGCTCCGCCACCGAGATCGCCCAGTTCCTCGACCGCGACACCCGGCCGGACTTCGCCTCCACCGTGATGATCCCGGCGTTGCAGCAGTTCATCAAGGACCCGAAGGACATCAGCGGGCTGCTCACCAGCATCGAGAACCAGAAGAAGTCGATCTTCACCAGCTGACGGCGGAAGGGGGAAGGACATCATGTCCGACCTGCCCCTGATCCAAGCGGATCGCGCCGTGCCGCCGCCGGCCGCGACCACCACCAACGGTGGTCGCGGCCGCCGGCTACGGCTCCTGTCCCGCACCGACCGCGTGGTGATCACGCTGATGGTGCTGGTACCCCTGTTGCTCGTCACCGGGCTGGTCTGGCTGCCCGCGGTGGCGACGGTGCTGCTCTCCGGCACGAACTGGGACGGCATCGGCCCGATCAGCGAGATCGAGTGGGTCGGGGCCAAGAACTACGACGACGTGGTGAACATCTACCCGCCGTTCGTCCCCGCCGTGCAGAACAACCTGCTCTGGCTGGCCGCGCTGTTCGTGGTGGCCACCCCGTTCGGCATGTTCCTCGCCGTGCTGCTCGACAAGGAGATTCGCGGCAGTCGCTTCTACCAGACCGCGCTCTACCTGCCTGTGGTGCTGTCGCTGGCGCTCATCGGCTTCGTCTGGCAGCTCATCTACAGCCGCGACCAGGGGCTGCTCAACGGCGTGTTCGGCGGCGAGACCGACTGGTACGGCGACCCGAACGTCAACATCTGGGCCGTGCTTGTGGCGGCCGGCTGGCGGCACGTCGGCTACATCATGTTGCTCTACCTGGCCGGCCTGAAGGGCGTCGACCCGTCGTTGCGGGAGGCCGCCGCGGTCGACGGCTCCTCGGAGACCAGCACGTTCTTCCGGGTCGTCTTCCCGGTGATGCGCCCGATCAACATCATCGTGCTGGTGGTGACGGTGATCGAGTCGCTGCGCGCGTTCGACCTGGTCTGGGTCATCAACAAGGGCCGCAACGGGCTGGAACTGATCTCCGCGCTGGTCACCCAGAACGTGGTGGGCGAGGCGAGCCGGATCGGCTTCGGCTCCGCGCTGGCGACCATCATGCTGGCCGTCTCGCTGGTCTTCATCACCATCTACCTCTGGACCGTGATGCGGGAGGACAAGCGATGACCGCCGTCTCCGCCGGCCGCCGCCGCCCGGTGCGGCCCGCCCGGGTCGTCCTGCACCTGTTCCTGGGTACGGTCGCCGTGGGCTGGCTGTTCCCCATCCTCTGGGCGGTGCTCACCTCGTTCCGCTCCTACGAGTACACCGCCGCCAACGGCTACGTGTCGCTCGGCGGCTGGACGGTCGACAACTACGTCACCGCCTGGCGTACCGCCGAGTTCGGCAAGCACTTCCTCAACTCCGCGTACATCACCGTCCCGGCGGTGCTGCTCACGCTGTTCCTCGCCTCCTGCGTGGCGTTCGTGATCGCCCGGTTCAGCTGGAAGCTCAACATCGCGCTGCTCGGCCTGTTCACCGCGGCGAACCTGTTGCCGCAGCAGGCGCTGCTCATCCCGCTGTTCCGGATGTTCACCGAGATCCCGCTGCCGACCTGGATGAGCGACTCGGAGCTGCTGTACGACAGCTACTGGGGGCTGATCCTGGTCAACGTCGCGTTCCAGTGCGGCTTCTGCGTGTTCGTGCTCAGCAACTACATGAAGGCGCTGCCGCACGAGCTGTACGAGGCCGCGATGGTCGACGGGGCGAACGTGTGGCGGCAGTACTGGCAGGTCACGCTGCCGCTGTGCCGCCCGGCGCTCGCCGCCCTCGCCACGCTCGAGGTCACCTGGATCTACAACGAGTTCTTCTGGGCCACAGTGCTCATGCGTACCGGCGACAAGTTCCCGGTCACCAGCTCGCTGAACAACCTGCGCGGCGAGTTCTTCACCGACAACAACCTGGTCTCGGCCGGCTCGGTGCTGGTCGCGATCCCCACCCTGGTGATCTTCTTCCTGCTCCAGAAGCAGTTCGTCCGGGGTCTGACGCTGGGAGCCTCCAAGGGATGACGATCGTCCACCTGCGCCGCGCGCGGACCAGCCTGGTGCTCGACGCCCGCGGCCCGGGGCTGCCCCGGGTCGTGCACTGGGGCACCGATCTCGGCCCGCTGCCCGACGAGGACCTGCCCGCAGTCGTCGACGCCACGGTGCCGCCGGTGGTGCCGAGCAGCTTCGACGCGCCGACTGTGCTGTCGCTGCTGCCCGAGGCGAGCGCCGGGTGGAGCGGGCGGCCCGGTCTCGCCGGTCATCGCGACGGCCGGGACTGGTCGACCGCGTTCCGCCTCACCGGCCTGGACGTGCACGACGATCCCGCGGCACCGCCTGACCTGTTAGGAGGGGACCCTTTACCTGCACCAGGCGTTAACAAGGGGCCCTTCCTTTCCTCCGGGCGGGTGGTGGTGCGGGCAGCGGACCCGGGCGCGGGGCTGAGCCTGACCGTCGAGATCACGCTGGACGCGGCGGGCGTGCTGACGCTGCGGCACCGGCTGCGCAACGACGGCGACGGCCGGTACGAGGTCCGGGAGCTGACGCCGGTGCTGCCGGTGCCGGCGGTCGCCACCGAACTGCTCGACCTGACCGGCCGGTGGTGCCGGGAACGCGCGCCGCAGCGGCACCCGTGGCCGATGGGCACCTGGGTACGCGAGGGACGGCACGGCCGCACCGGCCACGACGCCACGCTGCTGCTGGTCGCGGGCACCGCCGGGTTCGGCTTCCGGCACGGCGAGGTGTGGGCGGTGCACACCGCGTGGAGCGGCGACCACGTCACCGCCGCCGAACGCCGCCCCACAGGTGAGTCCACGCTCGGCGGCGGTGAGCTGCTCGCACCCGGCGAGGTCGTGCTGGGGCCGGGCGAGGAGTACGCCACTCCCCTGCTCTACGCGGCCCACTCGGCCGACGGGCTGGACGGGCTCAGCGACGCGCTGCATACGCACCTGCGAGCACGCACGTCGCACCCGCGCACGCCCCGGCCGGTGACGCTGAACGTGTGGGAGGCGGTCTACTTCGACCACGACCTGGACCGGCTGCGGACACTGGCCGACCGGGCCGCCGAGGTCGGGGTGGAACGCTTCGTGCTCGACGACGGCTGGTTCCGCGGCCGGCGGCACGACCAGGCCGGGCTCGGCGACTGGTGGGTCGACGGCGAGGTCTGGCCGGACGGGTTGCAGCCGCTGATCGACCACGTTCGCGGGCACGGCATGCAGTTCGGGCTGTGGGTCGAACCGGAGATGGTCAACCCCGACTCCGACCTGTTCCGCGCCCACCCGGACTGGGTGCTCCAGGCGCCGGGCCGGCTGCCGCCACCGTGGCGGCACCAGCAGGTGCTCGACCTGGCCCACCCGGACGCGTACGCGTACCTGCTCGAACGACTCGACGCGGTGCTGAGCGGGCACGACGGGCTCGCGTACCTGAAGTGGGACCACAACCGCGACCTCACCGAGGCCGGGCACGCCGGACGACCGGGGGTGCACGCGCAGACCCTCGCGGTCTACCGGCTGCTGGACGAGCTGCGTGCCCGGCACCCGGACGTCGAGATCGAGAGCTGCTCCTCCGGCGGCGCCCGGGTCGACCTGGAGATCCTGCGCCGCACCGACCGGGTCTGGGCCAGCGACTGCAACGACGCGCTGGAACGGCTGTCCATCCAGCGCTGGACCGGCCTGCTGCTGCCGCCGGAACTGATCGGCACGCACATCGGCCCGGAACGCTCGCACACCACGCACCGCGTACACGACCTGAGCTTCCGGGCGGTCACCGCGCTGTTCGGCCACCACGGCATCGAGTGGGACATCAGCGCGATCGACGCCGGCGAGCGGGCCGAACTCGCCGCCTGGGTGGCGCTGCACAAGCGGCTGCGCCCGCTGCTGCACACCGGCCGGGTGGTCCGGGTCGACCACCAGGACCCGGCCGTGCAGGCCCACGGCGTGGTCGCCCACGACAGCTCCCATGCGGTGTACGCGGTCAGCCGGCTCGCCACCTCCGCGGCGCAGGTGCCGGGCGCGGTACGGCTGCCGGGGCTGGACCCGCAGCGGCGCTACCGGGTCCGCCCGCCCGCCGGGGTGCCGGAGCCCGCGGCGCTGGAGATGTCCCCGCCCGGCTGGCTGGCCTGGCCGGGCGACGGCATCACGGTGACCGGTTCGGTGCTGGGGTCGGTCGGCCTGCAACTGCCGGCTCTGCACCCCGAGCAGGCGTTGCTGCTGGAGGTGGTCGCGGCCTGATCCGCCCTCAGGCGACGGCGCGACGGACGGTGTCCCGCAGGGCCAGGGCCACTGCGGCGAACAGGGCCGCGCCGCACCCCACACCGGAGATCAGGCCGACGGTGCCGGCGCCCGCGCCGAGCGCGTGGGCGAGGAACCCGGCCAGGCCGAGCGCTGTCATCACGGCGCCCAGCCAGTGGTAAAGCGGCATCCGCCAGACGTGGGCGAGGCCGAAGAAGTGCACGCCGACGACCACCGCGACCCAGGCGACACCGACGGCGGGTCGGTCCAGCACGTTGTTGATCACGAATAGGCCGCCGAAGAGCGCGACCGCCTCCAGCGCCACCACCAGCCAGTAGCGGCGGTCCATGAACCCGGCGGCCTCCCGCTGCGGCGCGGGCGTCTCCCGGCCGGCCACCCGGAACAGCGTGACCAGGAGCAGCGCGGCCACCAGCAGGCCGGCGACGCGCAGCACCAGCGGCCAGGGCGCGTCCAGACCGCCGCTGTTGACCAGCACGAACACGGTGCCGAACGAGATGGCCACGAGCGAGCCGATCACCAGCCCCGACGGTCGTCCCCTGGTTCCCGTGCTCATGACGTCGCCTCCGGTCCCTCGCGCTCGCGCCTCGACCCGCGATCAAGGGCGTGGCGTCTGTACCCGCGTCCGGACGCGGCGCAAACTCCTTGATCACTATGTCGGAGAGCGGTGGCCGGGCCCGCACGGGACCCGGCCACCCGGTGGATCAGCTCGCGGTGCAGGTAGTCGCGGGGGTGGAGTTGGTGCCGGTCCAGCTGCCGATGAAGCCGAACGTGGTGCTCGCGCCGGCGCCGAGGCGGCCGTTGTAGTCGACGTTGCGGGCGGTGTACGCCGACCCGCTGTTGCTGACGCTCGCGTTCCACGCCTGGGTGACGGACTGGCCGTTGGCGAACGTCCAGCGCACCGTCCAGCCGGTGATCGCGGCGGCTCCGGCGGTCACCTTGACCTCGCCCTGGAAGCCGCCCTGCCACGAGTTCGCGACGGTGTAGGTGGCGGTGCAGCCACCGGCCGGCGGGGGCGTGGTGGGCGGCGGCGGGGTCGGGCTGACGGTCGGGCTGGTCGTCGGGCTCACGGTGGGGCTGACCGTCGGGCTGGCGGTCGGGGTGGTGCTCGCGTACACCGACGCCTCGCGGGAGGTGGCGGCGATGCCGTTGGCTCCGTTGAAGATCCGCTGACCCCAGCTGGTGAGCTGGGCCGGGTTGAACGCGGTGGTCATGTCGAGGTACTCCACGCCGCCGCCGTTGCCGCTCCACGACCAGCCGAGGTAGCCGATGCCGTTGGCCTGCGCGTACGCCATGATGGCGTCCTCGTCGGGGTTGCCGTCGGAGTGGTTGAAGCCGAACTCGCCGACCACGATGGGCAGCCCGGCGGTGCGGAACCGGCCGAGGTAGTCGCTGATCTCGGCGGCGGTGTCGAACACGCCGTACATGTGGATGGAGAAGACGGTGTTGCGCTGGGGGTCGGCGGCGAACACGGTGCCGGCGTTGTCGCGCATGGTGAACGACCAGTCCTGGCCCCAGTTCGGCGCGTCCACCATGATCGTGTGGGTCAGGCCGGCGGCGCGCAGCCGCTTGATCGCGTTCGAGGTGTCGGTGGTCCAGGCGCTGTAGCCCTGGTTGCCGAACGGCTCGTTGCCGATGTTGACGATGACGTACTTCTCCTGGCCCTTGAGCACGTCGGCGATGCTCAGCCAGTAGTCGGTGGCCTTCGCCAGCGTGGTGGCGGCGCCGTCCTCGCCGTACCCGGTGGTGTCGTGCACCTCCAGCACGCAGATCATCCGGTTGGCCTTGCACAGTGAGATCACGTTCGCCACGTCGGCGGCGCTGTTCTTCGTCCAGCGGTCGCCGCTGGACAGCACCACCCGGACGGTGTTCGCGCCGAGCGCCTTGATGTTGGCGAAGGAGCTGGTCTGCTGCGGGTACCAGGTGTGCGCGTGGTTGACGCCGCGCATCACGAACTCGACGCCACCGGCGTCGTAGAGCCGCCCGTTGGAGACGGTGAACCCGGTGGCGGCTTGGGCCGGCTGCCCGAGGGCGAAGACGGCGGCGAGGGCCGTCAGCAGGGCGGCGCCCGCGACGGAGAGCAGTTTCTTCATGGCTGTCCTCAGGGGAAGGTCTCCCCCGCGCCCGAGCGGGGGTGCGGTGACGGTGAGAGGGTGGTGGCGACTGAGCCCGGTAGCCGCCGCCCGGTTCCCGAACGGACGCAGGCATCAGCGTAGGGCGATGGAAGACTTTAGGCAACCGGTTAAGCGGAACGCGCCGGTGGGCGACGGGGTTTGACCGGCCACACGTGCTGAACCGGTTAAGACAATCGACCGGACGCGGGCGGCGAAGCGGACAGCAGGGTTGACCCGCGCGGGGCGGGGTATCCGGGGACGATCCGCCCGGGAAGGAGACGTGTCATGGTCAACGTCGGTTACACCCTCATGTGCGAGCAGGCCGGCCCGAAGGAACTGGTCGACCACGCCGTACGCGCCGAGGCCGCCGGCTTCGACCATCTGGTCATGTCCGACCACTACTACCCCTGGCTGGAGTCCCAGGGCCACTCCCCGTACGCCTGGTCGGTGCTCGGCGCGGTCGCCCACGCCACCAGCCGGGCCGAGCTGATGTCGTTCGTGACCTGCCCGATCCGGCGGTACCATCCGGCGGTCGTGGCGCAGAAGGCCAGCACCATCGGGGTGCTCTCGGACGGGCGGTTCACGCTCGGTCTCGGCGCCGGGGAGAACCTCAACGAGCACGTGGTGGGCGGATGGCCGCACGTGCAGCAGCGGCACGAGATGTTCGAGGAGGCGCTGCAGATCATCCGGCCGCTGCTCAACGGCGAGACGCTGACGTTCTCCGGCAACCACTTCGACGTGCCGGACGCGTACGTCTGGGACCGCCCGGAACGGCCGGTGCCGATGGCGGTGGCCGCGTCCGGGCGGCAGTCGGCCACGCTGGCCGCCGAGTACGCCGACGCCATGATCGCCACCGACCCGCTGTCCCACCTGATCGACATGTACGAGGAGGCGGGCGGCGCGGGCCGGCCCCGCTACGGTCAGGTGGCCATCTGCTACGGCCCGGACGAGGACGAGTGCCGCAAGATCGTGCACGACCAGTTCCGCTGGTTCGGCCTGGGCTGGAAGGTCAACGCCGACCTGCCCGGCCCGGAGTCGTTCGAGGCGGCCACCCAGTTCGTCCGCGAGGAGGACGTGGCCGAGGGCATCTCCTGCGGCCCGGACACGGACCGGCACGTCGAGGCGTTCAAGAAGTTCGTCGACGCGGGCTTCACCCACGTCGCGCTGGTCCAGGTGGGCGGTGACACCCAGCCGATGTTCCTCGACTGGGCCCAGGAGGAGCTGCTGCCCCGGCTGCGCGAGCTGTGACCGCTGAGGAGTTGACGCCATGCGTATCGGGAACACCGAGATCCGTCCCGCCGGAGGCGGGCTCGGCTGCCTGCTGATGATCCTCTTCTCGATCGTCGCCTCGGTGGTGCTCACCGTGCTGCTCAACCTGGTCCTGTAGAACCCGGCCCGGCGCGCGCGACGGCGGCACCAGAATGGGGCATGCCCCTGCTGACCACGCTGCCGCTGGCGCTGGAGATGGTCGCCGGGTCGAAGCTCGTCAGCGCCGTCGTCCTCGCCGGCGGCCACCATCCGCGGCGCAGCTCGGCGGCCTTCCTGGGCGGCGTGGCGATCGGCGTCCTCGGGCCGCTGACGCTCTGGTACGCGGCGTTCCGGGTGGTACGGCACACCGCCGTGCACGGCATCGGGGTGGGCGGCAGCCGCCGGCTCATCGACTGGATCGTGCTGGGCCTGCTGGCCGTCCTCATGGTCGTCACGTTCCGCAGGCGGCGGCGCGACCGGCCGCCCGGGTGGCTGCGCCGGTTGCAGGACCCGCGGCCCACCTACGCCTTCGGTCTGGGGCTGGTGCTCGCCGTCGCGGTGCCGAGCGACGAGCTGGTCATGGCGTCGGTCGCGGGCAGCATGGCCGGGCACGGCCGCCCGTGGTGGCATCTGCTGCCGTTCACGGCGCTCACCGTGCTGCTGCTGGCGCTTCCGCTGCTGGCGCTGCTGCTGTTCGGCGAGCGCGCGGACCGGCTTCTGCCCGTGTTCCGCTCCTGGACCGACAGGCACTCCTGGCTGGTCAGCGAGGCGGTCATTCTGATCTTCGTGGCCTTCGTGGTGGCCGACCTGGCGTCCGGGTCGTTCAGCCGGCCGTGACGTCCACGTCGGCCAGCACCGGATAGTGGTCCGACGCCGTGTCCGCGTCACCGTCGCGGACCACCCGCACCGCGCGTACCCGGTCGGCCAGCGCCGGGGTGGCGAGCAGGTAGTCCAGCCGCATCCCGGCGAACTCGACGCCGCCGTGCCGGGTCGGCACGGTCAGGCCGCCGGATTCGTCGCCACCGGACCGCGGCCAAAGGTCCACCAGGCCGGCGTCGAGCAGCCGGGCCACCGCGCGGGTGTCCACCGTACGGCCGTCACGGCGCAGGTGCCGCCGCCGGTACGCCGTCGCCAGCCCGGCCAGCCGGGCGGTGTGGTCCACGGCGGGCTCCAGCGTGTTCATGTCCCCGGCGAGCAGGGCCAGGTCTCCCCCGGTACGCCGCAGCGCGGCGGCCAGCCAGTCCGCCTCCATCCGCCGCCGCCCACCCGAGTAGGGGTAGAGGTGCGTGCTCAGCACGGTCAGCGGTCCCGCGCCGGTGGCGACCTGCACCCGGGCGGCGGCGTGGTGGAACGGGCGGCGGACCCGGCCGGCACGCAGCACCCGCAGCGGCGGGCGGACCAGCACCGCCACCGGCTGACCGAAGCAGGACCGGGCCGGGTACGCCGCCATCCCGAGCCGGTCGGCCAGGCCGTCCAGGGTGGCGTCCATGCCGCGCAGCTCCTGCAGGGCCAGCACGTCGGGACGCTGCGCGGTGACGACCGAGACGATCCGGTCCCGGCGGTCGGCGCCGCCACCGTCCCGCCCGCCGGTCCGGATGTTCCAGGTCATCACCCGCAGCATCGGCTCAGTCCGGCCGCGCGGCCTTGGCCAGCTCGTCGTCCAGCTCGTCGACCTGTTCGGACTCGATCGCCGGCCGGTTGCCCTCGTGGACGTCGGCGTTGGGCTTGATCACCCAGTACAGCAGCGACAGCCAGAGCGCGCCGAGCAGGATCGCGCCCATGAAGTCGGTCGGGTGGTGCATGCCCCGGTACATCCGGGAGGTCGCCACGCCGACCGGCATCAGCACGGCCATGCCCACGAACAGCCACCGCCACCACCTGTCGGTACGCGGGAACACGATGACCGCAATGGCCACCCAGAGGCAGATGGTCGCCGCGATGTGGCCGGACGGGAAGGACGAGGTGGGCATCTGCCCGTCCAGGTTCTCCACCGGCGGCCGGGGCCGGTCCACCACGCGGGCGCTGGCCAGGAACAGGCTCAGCTCGCCGAACATCGCCAGCACCACGTACAGCACCGGCCGCCAGCGCCGCCACACGGCCAGCACGATCGGGCAGAACACCAGCGACACCAGCAGGATCGCGTGGGTGTCGCCGAACTTGCTCCACCACCAGCTCAGCTCCGTGAGCGCGTCGGTGTGCCGCTCGGCGAACCAGCGCGGCACCTCGGTGTCGAGCGTGTCGAAGAACGTGCCCTTGGCGTGGTAGCTGACGAACATGCCGAACGCGTAGAGCACACCGAAGACGAGCACCCAGCCGACCAGCAGCTCGGCCACCGCCGAGCGCGGGTGCTCCAGCACCTTCTCCTCGTCCGGCGCGAGCGCAAGGTCCTCGCCCGCCTCCGGCTCCAGTCCCTCGCGCAGCGGCGGCACCGGCCGGCCGCGCTCGCGCCGCCACAGCCGGAAGGCGTACGCGGTGACGCCGAGCCAGGCCGCGCCGAGCAGCCAGCCGCCGATCACGTCGGACACGAAGTGCACGCCCAGCGCGATCCGGGTCAGCCCGACCAGGAAGATCAGCACGCCGGCGACGGCGATGGCCGGCTTGCGCCAGCGCGGCGACATGGCCGGCAGGAACACCAGCAGCAGCGCCCCGTACGCGACGAACGAGCCGAGCGCGTGGCCACTGGGGAAGCTGTTCCCCGGCGCGCTGGCGATCGGCACGTCCACCACCGGGCGCAGCCGCCCGACCAGCGCCTTGAGCGACGGGTCGAGGATCAGCCCGCCGGCGCCGGTGACGATCAGGTAGACCGCCAGCCGGGACTGGCGGCGGATCAGCAGGCCCACCACCGCGATGGTGACCAGCCAGATCAGCACCGGCCGTCCGCCCAGGTCGGTGATCGCCTGGAGCACTGTGACCAGCGGGCCGTGCGGCGCCACCAGGTTGTTGAACCACTCGGCCACCGCGTGGTCGGCGTCGCCCAGCGGGCTCCACCGGAACCGGACCAGCATGAGCAGCACGCCGAACCCGACTCCCGCGCCGGCCACGGCGAGCAGGCCCGCGAGGCTCCGTTCGGCGAAATGGCCCAGCGGCCGGCGCCCGGCTTCCTTGACCGCGGTCACACCGCACCTCCCTCGTTCTTCTGCGAGGCGCGCTGTACCCGATCGGCGTGTCCCGTACACGCCGCACCGGCGCGGCGTCTCACGCCGTACCGGCGCGGCGTCAGAGCGAGGTCATCTCACCGGTGTCGAAAAGTTCCTCGCGTTGCGCCTCCGGCTCCCACAGGTCCGGCTTGGCGGGCTCCTCCACGCCGATGCGCATCGCTTCGAGCTGCGCGGCGAACGCCAGCCCGCCGAACAGCGCGATCCCGGTGAGGTTGGCCCAGAGCAACAGGGCCATCATGCCGGTCAGCGCGCCGTAGGTCTGGCCGAATCCGCCGCTGTACTTCACGTAGGCGGCGAGCAGCAGGCTGGCCAGCCACCAGATCGCGATGGCGATGGACGCGCCGAAGAAGAGCCAGGACAGGCCGGGCTGGCGACGCCGGGGCGCGTGCCGGAACAGCACCGCGACGGCGAGCACGGTGAGGCCGAGGCTCAGCGGCCAGCGGATCACGTCCCACCCGGCCATGGCGAGGTCGCCCCACTCGTAGTGCCGCCGTACCGACTCGCCCATTGCCCGGCCGCCGACCAGGATCAGGAAGCCCGCAAGCGCGGGCACGCCGGCGACCACCGCGAGGATCGCGGCGCGCAGGTACTTCGCCAGCGCCGGGCGGTCCCGCTCGACGCCGTAGATCCGGTTGGCGCCTCGCTCGATCTGCGCCATCGTGGTGGTCAGCGCGACCAGCCCGGTGAGCAGACCGAGGGTCAGCGCCAGCTCGCCGGCGTCCTCGGTGCGCTCGCTGTCGGTCAGCAGGTCCTGCACCATGGCTTCGCTCTGGCCGGGCGTGATGGCCAGCACCGTGTCGGCGACGACCTTGCCGCCCTCGTCCACGCCGAGGTCGGTGATCAGGCCGGTGAGCGCGATCAGGAACGGCACCACGGCCAGGCAGAGCTGCAACGCCAGCGCCCGCGAGTGGCTGAACCCGTCGCCGTAGCGGAACCGGATGAACGCGTCCCGCAGCAGGCACCAGCCGCCGTGCCGGCGCAGTGTGTGCCAGGCGTCGTCGGCGGACAGCTCGTTCTCGGTCATCAACCGGGTCTCGGGGACCAGCTTGGTGCTACTCACGGCGGGCCTCCTCGACCAGGTGCTCTCCGCGCTCACCGGCCGCGTCGGCGTCCACCGCCAGGTCGGGGTGCTCCTCCGGGCGCGGTACGCAGAGCCAGAGCGACTCGGGCCGGATGGTGGCCTTGAGCGAGCGGCCCGGCTCGATCAGGTCGCCGTCGAGTTGCCGGGGCTGCGCCCGGGTGCTGGTGATCTCGACCGAGCGGGCCCGGAACACCTCCATCCCCGGCACCCTGTCGCGGCGGCGCAGCACCGCCCAGCCCATCGCGAGCCAGTGGCGCAGCGTACGCGGCGTCAGCACCGCCACGTCGAGCCAGCCGTCGTCCGGTTCGGCCTCGGTGAGCAGGCGTACCCCGCCCTGCAGGCGCCCGACGTTGGCGACCAGGACCGAGCGGGCCCGGCGGCGCAGCGGCGGCTTGCCGTCGATGCGCACCGAGACCCGCATCGGCCGGTCGCGCAGGTGGCGGGCGGCGCCCACCACGTACGCGGGCCAGCCGATCCGCTTCTTCGTGGTCTCGGAGGTGGAGTCGAGCATCTGGGCGTCGAAGCCCATCCCGGCCATCACCGCGAAGCACTTGTCGCCGACCACGCCGACGTCGAGGCGGCGCATCCCGCGCTCGACGGCGACCTCCAGCCCGGCGGCCAGGTCGTTCGAGAGGCCGAGGTTGGCGGCCAGCAGGTTGCCGGTGCCCTGGGGCAGCACGGCCAGCGCCACGTCGGTGCCGGCCAGCGCGGTCACGCAGGCCATCACCGTGCCGTCGCCGCCGCAGGCGAAGACTACCTCCGCGCCCGCCTTCACGGCCTGTTCCGCCTGCCCGCGGCCCGGGTCCTCGACCGTCGTCTCGTACCAGGTCGGGGCCGGCCACCCGGCGGCGGCGAGCGCGCCGTCCACGGTGCGGCGGAACTCGTCCAGGTCGGCCACCTTCACCGGGTTGACCACCACTGCCGAGCGCGGGGTGCGGTTCTCCGCGTTCACCGGGCGCTTGTCGTCTGCACCGTCCACGGCGTCAGTGTGCAGGACACGGGGCGTGACGGCGACCCGGCGCAGCGGGACGTTGCGAGGACCGCAAACAGGTTTGAAATCCGGGTGCGGGTCAGGCCGCCTCGCGCAGCGCCGCGTCGACGCGCCGCCGCAGGTCGTCGATGTCCACCCCGGCCTCGGTGAGCACCACGGCGGCCGGGCCGTTCCCCTCGCGCAGCAGGCCGAGCAGGATGTGTTCGGTGCCGATGTGCCGGTGACGCAGCCGCAGCGCCTCGCGCAGCGACAGCTCAAGCACCTTCTTGGCGCGGGGCGAGAACGTGCCGTGGTGCGGCCCGCGACGCCACCACCGGCGCGGACGCGGGGTCGCCTCGCGCAGCGCGTCGGGGCCGAAGGACTCCTCGATCCGGGCCACTATCGCGGCGAGGTCGATGCCGATCTCGCGCAGCGCCGCGGCGTCCGCCGCGCCGAGCCCGTCCACGCCCTGCGCGGTGTGGCGGGCCACCGCGGCACGCAGCGCGTCGGCCTCGACGCCGCCGGCCGCGAGCAGCCGTACCGCCAGGTTGTCGCGGTCGGCGAGCACGCCCAGCAGCAGGTGCTCGGTGCCGACCGGCCGCCGTCCCTCGGTGCGGGCCTCGTCGAGCGCGTGGTGCACCACGCTGCGGGCCCGGTCGGTGAATCGTTCGAACATCACGCCTCCCAGCTCTCGCGCACCGCCGGTCGTCCGGCGTGCTTCTTGTGGACCGCCTGCCGGCTGACCTCGAGGGCGTCGGCGATCTCCTGCCACGACCAGCCCTGCCGGCGGGCGTTGTCGACCTGGATCACCTCGAGCCGCTCCAGCAGCCGGCGCAGGGCGAGTACGGCACGCAGGCCGACCTTGGGGTCGGTGCTGCCGGCCGCCGCCGCGAGTTCCGTCGCCTGACTCATGCTGTCAATATAGGTTGACAGCACCCAACTGTCAACCTTGGTTGACAGGCGACCCGGCCTGCCGCTGCCCGGCCCGTCCCGGTGTTACGGTCCGCTGGTGTTCCGCCGCCGTCCGCTGGACCGGCCGGTCGAGTCCGCGCGCCGGCTCACCGCCGGCCGCCTCACCCTGGAGATCGCCGGGGGCAGCGTGGTCGGGCACCGCTACCCGGAGAACTACGACGTGCTGCACGTCGACCCCGAGCTGCCGTTCGCGGTGGTCTGCGACGGGATGGGCGACGGCGAAGGCAGCCGCGTGGCGGGCACGACGGCGGCCCGGACGTTCACCGCGCGGGTCCGCGCCGACTGGCCCGCCGTCGGCGCCGCCGCGCTGCGCGCCGCCGTGGCCGATACCCAACGGCGGGTACGCCAGGCCGGCGCGGCGCACCCGGGCCTGACCGGGTGCACGCTCACCGCGCTCGTGGTCGAGCCGGACGGCGAGCAGGGCTGGCTGGTGCAGCTCGGCGACTCGCGGGCGTACCGGCTGCGCGACGGGCTGCTCGAACTGGTCACCGTCGACCACACGATGGCCTGGCTCGGCCTGCTGCACGGCTGGTGGCCGGCCGACTCGCCGGAGGCGGCCCGGGCGCGCTACCAGCTGCTGCGCTACGTCGGCCACCCGGACCGCCCCGAACCGGACCTGCTCGCCGTGCCACTGCGCCGTGGCGACACCTGGCTGCTGTGCACCGACGGCATCAGCGACCAGCTCGGCTACCACCGGCTGCGCGACCTGCTCGC
The DNA here is from genome assembly GCF_057196585.1 of Micromonospora sp. ATLC20. NCBI lineage: Bacteria > Bacillati > Actinomycetota > Actinomycetes > Micromonosporales > Micromonosporaceae > Micromonospora > Micromonospora sp. ATLC20. Next base: position 23,562 of record NZ_JBXUOV010000001.1, on the reverse strand, counting down.
CGCGCGGCGCGACCCGGCGCGCACCGTCGAGGCCCTGCTCGCCGCCAGCCTGGACGAGGGCGGTGAGGACAACGCCACAGCCGTCGTACTGCGCGTCCACCCGGCGCTGCCCGCCCCGCGCTGACCGCCAGTTCCGCCGACCCGCTCCGGCGCACCCGGTCCCGCGACTACGGTGAGTGAAAAGCACGGGTCGGGAGGTGAGCCGGGGTGGCCGCACCCAGCCACGGCGCGGTGGTGGTCGGCGTCAGCCGGTCCGAGGCCGACCTGACGGTGGTCCGCACGGCCGCCGCCGAGGCCGCCGCCCACGACCGGCCGCTGCACCTGCTGCACGCGTTCAACTGGGCCGCCACGCCCGGCCCGGCCCCGGCCGGTGGCACCCGCACGGACGCGGAGAACGTGCTGGAGCACGCCGGGCAGGTCGTTGCCGAGTGCGCGCCGCGGGTGCCGGTCAGCGGCCGGATCGTCGAGGGCTCGCCGGTCGAGGCGCTGCTGCGGGTCGCCGACACCGCGTTCCTGATCGCGCTCGGTGACGGCGGCATGTCCGCCCACCCGGACCGCGTACCGGCCGACACGCCTGCGGTGGACGTGGCCGCCCGGGCCGGTTGCCCGGTGCTGGTCGGGCGCACCCAGCCGGCCCCACCAGGGCCGCTGCTCGTCGGCTTCGACGGATCACCCAGCTCGCAGGCCGCCCTCGGGTACGCCTTCGACTGCGCGCAGCACCGTGGTGCCCGCCTGCTCGCCGTCCGGGTGATCGAGCCGGAGTCCGGCGACCGCGTCGACGGGCGGCTGGAGGAGGCGGTCACCCGGACGGCCCGGCGGTACCCCCGGGTCGCCGCCGACTGCGAGACCGTCCACGGTGACCCGAAGTCCGTCCTGCTCGACCGGTCCCGCGCCGCGCAGCTCGCGGTGGTCGCCGCCTGGGGAGACGGGCCGGTAGGGTCCACTCTGGGCGCGGTCAGCCAGTCCCTGCTCTACCACTCGCCGGCTCCGCTGATCGTGGTGCGGGGAGTCGCCGCAGGTGCGGAGGACGGGTCATGACGCCCGCGCGAGGCGGGACCTACGGCCCTGACCGGCGACCCCCGATGGGGACGACGCTGGACGCGCCGGGGAGAAGACGTGGTCCCCGAGTGGCAGCCGACCCCGAGCCACGAGAGGCTAAGGCAGCATGGACACCGCGGTGAACCTGCACAGCGCCCTGACCGAAGCCGAGTTGCGCCGGCTGGACGCCTACTGGCGCGCGGCGAACTACCTGACCGTCGGCCAGATCTACCTGCTCGACAATCCGCTGCTGCGCGAACCGCTCAGGCCCGAGCACGTCAAGCCTCGCCTGCTGGGCCACTGGGGTACCAGCCCCGGGCTCAACCTGCTCTACACGCACCTCAACCGGGTCATCGTGAACCGGGACCTGTCCGCCATCTTCGTCACCGGCCCCGGCCACGGCGGCCCGGCACTGGTGGCGAACACCTGGCTGGAGGGCACCTACAGCGAGCTGTACCACCACATCCCCCGGGACGAGACCGGCATGCAGCGGCTGTTCCGGCAGTTCTCCTTCCCCGGGGGCATCCCGAGCCACGTGGCGCCGGAGGTGCCGGGTTCGATCCACGAGGGCGGCGAGCTGGGGTACGCGCTGAGCCACGCGTACGGCGCCGCGTTCGACAACCCGGACCTGCTCGTGGCCTGCGTGATCGGTGACGGCGAGGCGGAGACCGGCCCGCTGGCCGGGAGCTGGCTGTCGAACGTGTTCCTCAACCCGGCCCGCGACGGCGCGGTGCTGCCGATCCTGCACCTCAACGGCTACAAGATCGCCAACCCGACGGTGCTGGACCGGATCCCCGCCGAGGACCTGCGGGACATGATGCGCGGCTTCGGCTACGAGCCGTACGTGGTCGAGGGCGACGACCCGGCGACGGTGCACCAGTTGCTGGCCGGCACGCTCGACCGCGCGCTCGACGAGATCGCCGCGATCCAGCGCCGGGCCCGCTCCGGCGAGCACGTCGAGCGTCCCCGCTGGCCGATGATCATCCTGCGCACGCCGAAGGGCTGGACCGGTCCCAACCGGGTCGACGGCAAGCAGGTCGAGGGCACGTTCCGCGCCCACCAGGTGCCGATCTCCGAGGTCCGGGACAACCCGGAGCACCTGGCCGAGCTGGAGCGCTGGCTGCGCAGCTACCGGCCGGAGGAGCTGTTCGACGCCACCGGCGGCCCGGTCGCCGAGGTGGCCGGCCTGCCGCCCACAGGTGACCACCGGATGAGCGCCAACCCGGTCGCCAACGGCGGCCGGCTGCTGCGCAACCTGGAACTGCCGGACTTCCGCGACTACGCGGTCGACGTACCGACGCCGGGTGAGCCGATGGCCGGCGCGACCGGTGTGCTCGGCCCCTGGGTCCGCGACGTGATCGCCCGCAACCCGGAGACGTTCCGCCTGTTCGGCCCGGACGAGGTGGCCTCGAACCGGCTCGGCGCGGCGTTCGAGGTGACCGACCGCGCGTTCGTGGGTGCCGAGGTGCCCGGCGACGACCACCTCTCCCCCGACGGCCGGGTGATGGAGGTGCTCTCCGAGCACCTGTGCCAGGGCTGGCTGGAGGGCTACCTGCTGACCGGCCGGCACGGCATCTTCACCAGCTACGAGGCGTTCATCCACATCGTCGACTCGATGGTCAACCAGCACGCCAAGTGGCTGAAGGTGACCCGGAACATCCCGTGGCGGGAGCCGGTGGCGTCGCTGAACTACCTGCTGTCCAGCCACGTGTGGCGCCAGGACCACAACGGCTTCTCGCACCAGGACCCGGGCTTCATCGACCACGTGATGAACAAGAAGGCCGAGGTGGTCCGGGTCTACCTGCCGCCGGACGGCAACACCCTGCTGTCCACGATGGACCACTGCCTGCGCAGCCGGCAGTACATCAACGTGGTGGTGGCCGGCAAGCAGCCCGCGCCGAACTGGCTGACCATGGACGAGGCGATCCAGCACTGCCGCCGCGGCCTGGGCATCTGGGACTGGGCCAGCAGCGACGACGGCACCGAGCCGGACGTGGTGCTCGCCTGCGCCGGCGACGTGCCGACGCTGGAGACGCTCGCCGCCGTCGACCTGCTGCGCCGGCACCTGCCGGACCTGAGGGTGCGGGTCGTCAACGTGGTCGACCTGATGCGCCTGCAACCGCCGTCGGAGCATCCGCACGGCCTGCCGGACAACGAGTTCGACACCATCTTCACCCGCGACAAGCCGGTCATCTTCGCCTACCACGGCTACCCGTGGCTGATCCACCGGCTCACCTACCGCCGGACCAACCACGAGAACCTCCACGTGCGCGGCTACAAGGAGGAGGGCACCACCACGACGCCGTTCGACATGGTGATGCTCAACGACCTGGACCGCTTCCACCTGGTCATCGACGTGATCGACCGGGTGCCGGGGCTGCGGTCGCGCGCCGCGCACCTGCGCCAGGACATGGTGGACGCCCGCCAGTCCTGCCGCGACTACACCCGGCGCTACGGCGAGGACGACCCCCGGGTCGCCGAGTGGCGCTGGATCCGCGAGAACGACCCGGCCCTGAGGAGTGGCGAATGAGCGGCGAGGAGATCCTGGTCGGCTACGACGGGTCCGCCGACGCGTCGGTGGCCCTGAACTGGGCGCTGGACGAGGCGGGCCGGTCGGGGCGGCCGGTACGCCTGGCGTACGTCTTCGAGTGGCTGACCGTGACCGGCTGGATCGGCCCCGGCGTGGCACCCGGCGTGTGGCCGGACGAGGCGGCCCGGCAGCAGGTCGACGAACTGGTCCGCAAGGCGGCGGCGGACGCCGCCGCCGACCGGCCCGGCCTGACCGTGCACGGCGAGGTGTTCGACGGGCCGCCCGCGCTGGTGCTCCAGGAGCGGTCCGCCGACGCCGGGATGCTGGTGCTCGGCAGCCGGGGCCACGGCGGCTTCGGCGGGCTGCTGGCCGGCTCCACGGCGGTCTCGGTCGCCGCGCACGCCCACTGCCCGGTGGTGGTGGTCCGCGACGGCCAGGCCGCCACGTCCGGGCCGGTGGTGGTCGGATCGGACGGCTCGGAGTCGGCGCTGCGGGCGCTCGGCTTCGCCGTCGAGCGGGCCGCGCAGCGGGACGTGCCGCTACGGGTGCTGCGGGCCTGGGAGCCGCCTGGTGACAGGTGGGTGCCGCCGGACTTCGACCCGGAGCAGGTCGCCGCGAGCGAGCGGGCCGCCGCCGAGGCGGAACTGGCGCCGTGGCGGGAGAGCTTCCCCGACGTGCCGGTCGAGATCGAGGCGGTACCCGGCAGCGCGTCCGCGCTGCTGGTGGAGGCGAGCCGGTCCGCGCAACTCGTGGTGGTCGGCAGCCGGGGCCGGGGCGGCTTGCGCGGCATGCTGCTCGGCTCGGTCAGCCAGCAGCTCATCCAGCACTCGCACTGCCCGGTCGCCGTGGTACGCGAGCGCTGACTCAGCGGCCGGACGCGGTCGAGCCGTCCTCCGGGTTGAGCGAGAAGTAGTCCTCCTCCTCCTGAGCCAGGTGCAGGCGCAGCACCGCGTCCAGGCCGTAGAGCGCAGCCAGCAGATCGGGCACCTCGTCACGGCGCAGCCGGCCGTCCGGCTGCGCCGTGAGGTGCCCGCCGATCCGCTCCACCAGCCGCACGATCTCCACGTGCGCCCGGCTCATCGTTGAGGTCGCCTCGTCGCTGCCGAGCGGCCCGGCCAGCGCCGGGTAGAGCTGCCGGTCCTCGGCCGCCTCGTGCGGCAGCACCTCGTCGACCAGGCGCCGGTGCACCTCGCGCAGCGCCGGCAGGCACGCCGGGTCGTCCGGGCGGGTCGCCACCATGTCGGCGGTGTCCCGCAGCCCTGCGAGCACGTCGCGGACGCCGCCGTGCTCGCCCGCGTACCGGTCGAGCAGTTCGCGGGTGTGCGCCGGCAGGTCCCGCCGCCGCAGGCCGCCGCCGAGCGCGCGCAACGCGTTGAGGATCACCAGGACGTCGATGCCCTCCTGGAGGAACGCGCCGGCCACCGGGGGCAGCCGGCCCGCCGCGGCCACCAGCATCGCCAGCACCGCCAGTCCCATGCCGACGGTCGCGCTCTGCACCGCGATGCGGCGGGCGTACCGGGCGATCTCGACGGCGTCGGCGAGCCGGTCCAGCCGGTCCACGGTGAGCACCGCGTCGGCCACGTCCGCCGAGGCGGTCGCCCCGGTCGCGCCCATCGCCACACCGACGTGCGCCTCGGCCAGCGCGGGCGCGTCGTTCACGCCGTCGCCGACCATCACGGTCACCGCGTGCGCCGACTCCTCGCGTACCCGATCGGCCTTCTCCTGCGGCGAACACCGCGCGATCACGTCGTCCACGCCCACGATCTGCGCCACCTGCCGGGCCGTGCCCGGGCGGTCGCCGGTCACCATGACCAGGCGCTCCAGGCCCGCCTCGCGCAGCCGCCGCACAGTCCGGCGGGCGTCCGGGCGGACCGGGTCCTCCAGCAGGATCGCGCCGAGCGGCCCCTGGTCGTCGCTGACCCAGACCGCGGAACGCCCGGCCCGTTCGGCGCGTTCACCGAGCCGGTCCGCCCACTCGGGCGGTTCCCCGGCGAGCTGCCCGACGTGCACCATCCGTCCGTCGACGCGGCCGCTCACCCCGTGCCCCGGTTCCTCGGTGACCTGCGTCGGCTCGGCCAGCGCCAGCCCGCGCTCGCGGGCCTGCCGGACCAGCGCGGCGGCCAGCACGTGCGGGGAGAGCTGCTCGACCGAGGCGGCCAGCCGCAGCAGCTCGTCCCGGTCGCCGCCCGGCGCCACCACCACTTCGGCCGCCCGGGGCCGCCCGGCGGTGAGGGTCCCGGTCTTGTCCAGCAGCAGGGTACGGGCGCGGCCGAGCTGTTCCAGCGACCCGCCGTCGCGGACCAGTACGCCGCGCCGGGCCACCCGGGACAGCCCGGAGACCACGGCGATCGGGGTCGCCAGCAGCAGCGGGCACGGGGTGGCTACCACGAGCACCGCGACCGCCCGGGTGAACTCGCCGGACAGCAGCCACGCCAGCCCGGCCAGCACCAGCGTGAACGGCACGAACGCGGCGGCGTACCGGTCGGCCAGCCGTACCATCGGGGCCTTGCGGGCGGTGGCCTCGCCGGCCAGGCGGACGATGCCGGCGTAGGTGCTCTCCGCCGCGTTGCGGCTGGCCCGCAGCCCGAAGCCGGCGCCCGCGTTGACGACGCCGCTGGCGACCTGCTCCCCTGCCGCGCGGGTGACCAGCTGCGACTCGCCTGTGACCACCGACTCGTCGAGCGTCGCCGCCTCCTCGACCACGCCGTCCACAGGCACCACGTCGCCCGGCCCGACCACGAGGCGGTCCCCCGCCTCGACGCGGTCCAGCGGCACCACCTCGATCCCGCCGTCCGGGGTACGCCGCCGAGCCTGCCGGGGCGCGCGTTCCAGCAGCGCCCGCAGGTCACGGGTGGCGCGGCGCTGGGCGTACTCCTCCAGCGCCCGCCCGGTCGCGACCATCACCGCGATCACGGCGCCGGCCAGGAACTCCCGCACCAGCAGCGCGCCGAGCAGCGCCAGCACCGCGATGACGTCCACCCCGAACTGCCGCAGCCAGAGCTGGCGCAGCGTCGTCCAGGCCGCCGGCACCAGAGCGACCACCGTGACAGCCGCCCAGACCAGCCGGGCGGCGTCGTGCGCGCCGGCCAACCACAGCGCCGCACCGGCCAGCACGGCCACGGTGAGCAGCACCAGCGGCGCCCACTCGGCCCGGGCCCACCGCCGGGCGCGGGCCGGCTGCTCGGGTACGCACTCGCGTGGCTCGGTTCCCACGTGTGGATCGTCTCAGCCCCGACGTGGGACGGGCAGGGCGATGCGGGTAATCCGGGGGATGGAACGGCGTCCCCACCCGCCCGTGGGGCACGATGGGGAAAACAGGAAAGGTCGTGACGATGAGCCACGAGACGCCGGCCGGCGATCGCCCGTTGACCACCGCGCTCGCGGAGGCCGCCGGAATGGCCGGCCACGCCCCCTCGGTGCACAACACGCAGCCGTGGCACTGGACGGTCCTGCCCGACGCGCTGGAGCTGCGGGTGGTCCGCGAACGGCACCTCAGCGCCTTGGACCCGGAAGGGCACCTGCTGGTGGTGAGCTGCGGCGCCGCGCTGCACCACGCCCGGGTGGCGCTGGCCGCCGAGGGCTGGACCCCGGTGGTGGAACGGCTGCCCGACCCGGCCGAACCCGACCTGCTGGCCCGGATCACCAGCCTGAAGCACACCGGCGCCGACCCCGACGCCATGCGCGTCGTGCAGTGCATGCAGGTGCGGCACACCGACCGGCGGCCGGTCAGCGACGAGCCGATCCCCACCGCCGCGCTCGACGACATCGAGCGGGCGGCCACGCTGGAAGGCGTGAACCTGCAACTGCTCGACGACACCCAGAAGATCCAGCTCGCCGCCGCCGCGCAGCAGGCCGCCGCCGTCGAGGCGGACAGCCCGGAGCTGCGCGAGGAACTGGCGTACTGGACCAGCCGGGCCGGCACCGGCACCGGGCTGCCGCCGGAGGTGCTGCCCGAGCAGGCCCCGCAGACGACCGTTCCGGCCCGCGACTTCGGCCGCGCCGGCTCGCTGCCGGTCGGGCCCGGCCACGACAAGGCCGCCGTGTACGGGATCCTGTGGGGCTCAGACGACGAGCTGATGAGCTGGCTGCGCGCCGGCGAAGGGCTCTCCGCCGCCTGGCTCACCGCCACCCGGCACGGGGTGTCGCTGGTGCCGCTGTCCGGCGTGGTGGAGGTCGAGGGCACCCGCGAGGTGCTGCGGCAGATGCTCTCCGGCCTGGGGTTCCCGTACATCAGCATGCGGCTCGGCCTGGCCGACCCGACGCACGCCGGGCCGCCGCACACGCCCCGGCTGGACGTCACGCAGACGGTCGACACCTCGGCGGTCCGCGACCGGCTCGCCTGACCGGTCTCGATCAGGGCGGCCACCGGGCGATACCATCGCCCGGTGGCCGCCGCACCCCAGCCCTCGCACGAGCACGTCGCGCCGTCGCTCGGGCTGACCCCGCTGTCCCGTGTCCGTCTGGACGAACTGCTCCAGGAGATGCTCGACCGCGTCGGCGAGGTGGTGACCAGCCGCGAGCGGCTACGGGCCCTGCTGGACGCGGTCGTCGGCATCGGGTCCGACCTCGATCTGCGCAGCACGCTGCAGCGGATCGTGCAGTCGGCGTGCGAGCTGGCCGGCGCCCGCTACGGCGCGCTCGGCGTGATCGGTCCCGACCGCATGCTGCACGACTTCATCGTCCACGGCATCAGTCCCGAGCTGCACGCGAAGATCGGCGAGCTGCCGCACGGCCGCGGCGTGCTCGGTCTGCTCATCGACGAGCCGAAGCCGGTACGCATGCCGGACATCACCAAGCACCCGAAGTCGTACGGCTTCCCGCCGAACCACCCGCCCATGCACAGCTTCCTCGGCGTGCCGGTGCGCATCCGCGACCACGTCTGGGGCAACCTCTACCTGGCCGAGAAGCAGGGCGCGGCCGAGTTCACCGAGGACGACGAGGAGATCGTGGTGGCGCTGGCCGCCGCGGCCGGCGTGGCGATCGAGAACGCCCGCCTCTACGCGCTGGCGCACCGGCGGGAACGCTGGCTCGCCGCCGCCGCGGAGATCACCTCGGTGCTGCTCGGCGAGGTACGCCGTACCGACGCGCTGACGCTCGTGGCCCGCCGTGCCCGCGAGGTCGCCGAGGCCGAACTGGCGCTGGTGCTGCTCTACGACGAGGACGAGGCGCAGTTCACCGTCGAGGTCGTCGACGGCGCCGACCCGGTCACCCGGGAACTGGTCGGCGCGGTGCTGCCGGCCGCCGAGACCAGCTTCGCCGCATCAGTCACGCAGGGCCGCCACGACCAGGTCGAGGACCTCGCCGCCGCGGCGCCCTGGCCCCGGCCGGTGGTCGCCGGGCCCGCAGTCGTCTCCCCGCTCGCCGCCGCGGACACGCTGCACGGTGTCCTGGTGATCGGCTACCGGCCCGACCACGGGCCCGCCGCCGACGACGACCTCGCGCTGCTCGCCAGCTTCGCCGGGCAGGCCGCGCTCGCAATGGAACGCGCCCGCGGGCAGGAGGAGCGGGAACTGCTGGTGGTCCTGGAGGACCGCGAACGCATCGCCCGCGACCTGCACGACGTGGTGATCCAGCGGCTGTTCGCCACCGGCCTGCAACTGCAGAGCGGCGCGATGAACGCCCGCCCCGAGGCCGCCAAGCGGATCAATCAGGCCGTCGACGACCTGGACGCCACCATCCGCGACATCCGCCGCACCATCTTCGAGCTGCGCACCCCGATGAGCGCGGCGCTGCGCACCGAGATCCGCGAGGCGATCGAGGTGGCCGCCGAGTCGCTCGGCTACCGGCCCGAGCTGGAACTGATCGGCCCGATCGACAGCGCCGTCCCGGACGACCTGCGCGGAGAACTCACCGCCGTGCTGCGCGAGGCGCTCTCCAACGCGGTACGCCACGCGCAGGCCGACCGGGTGTCGGTGCGCGTCCGCGTCGACTCCGGCCGGGTCGAGATCACCGTCACCGACGACGGGATCGGCTGCGACCCGGAGGCGGCCCGCAGCGGGCTGGTCAACCTGCGGGAACGGGCCGAGCGGCTCGGCGGCGAGTTCTCGCTGCGCCGGGCCGAGCCGCGCGGCACCGAGGTGCGCTGGAGCGCCCCGCTCGACTGACAGCCGTCAGGTGTTCTTGCCGAGCAGGCGGGTGGCCAGCACCGCCGCCTGGGTACGCCGCTCCAGGCCGAGCTTCGCGAGCACGCTGGAGACGTAGTTCTTCACCGTCTTCTCGGCCAGGAACATCTTCCCGGCGATCTCCCGGTTGGTGAGCCCCTCCGCCACGTACTCCAGGATCCGCCGCTCCTGCTCGGTGAGCGACTTCAGCTCCCGCGGCTGCTCCACACCGCTGCGGATGCGCTCCAGCACACGGGTGGTGATCGCCGGGTCGAGCAGCGACTGCCCGGCCGCCACCCGGCGGACCGCGTCCACCAGGTCGGTGCCGCGGATCTGCTTGAGCACGTACCCGGCGGCGCCCGCCATGATCGCGGCGAACAGCGCCTCGTCGTCCTCGTACGAGGTGAGGATCAGGCCCTTGATCGAGGAGTCCACCGCGCGGACGTCCCGGCAGACGTCGATGCCGTTGCCGTCGGGCAGCCGGGCGTCGAGGATCGCCACGTCGGGGCGCAGCGCCGGAATGCGGCGCGCCGCCTCCTGGGCCAGGCCGGACTCACCGACCACCTCGATGTCGCCGCTGCTCTGGAGCAGGTCGGCAAGGCCACGACGGACGACCTCGTGGTCGTCGAGCAGGAACACCCGGATCATCAGTCCTTTCTACCCGCTTTCCCGCCCCCGTAGCACGGGTCGAAAGTCCCGTCCTGCGCGCGCCGGCCGGGACCGACGGCCGGGCCCAGGTGGGGACCTCCGGCCCTGCTCACCGCGCCGTCCCCTGACGCACCGTAGTGGTGTACCCGGCCGGGGGAGCCGGCGCCGCACGAGAGGGAGCAGCACCATGACGACCGAATACACCGCCGAGCAACTGCGGGCCGCGGTCGCCGACGCGGTCCGGGCCCCGTCACTGCACAACACCCAGCCGTGGCGGTTCCGGCTCGTCGACGGCGGCATCGAGGTTTCCGTCGACCCGCTGCGCGGCCTGCCCGCCACCGACCCGACCGGCTGGGGCGCGCGGATCGCCGCCGGTGCGGCCCTGTTCAACCTGCGCCTGGCGCTCGCCGTGGCGGGCACCCCGGCCACTGTGCGGCTGCGCCCGTACCCCGCCGACCCGGACGTCGTGGCCCGGCTGGTGCCGGACGTGCCGCGCCGTCCCACCCCGGTCGAGCAGAGCCTGTACGGGGCGATCGGCCACCGGTTCAGCAACCGCGCACCGTTCTGGCCCGACCCGGTGCCGGCCGAGGCCCGCTGGCGGCTCGGCGAGGCGGCCCGCGCCGAGCAGTGCTGGCTGGAGCTGGTGATCGGCACCAGCGCCGTCAACGCGGTCGCCGAGGTCGCCCGCAGCGCCCACCGCGTGCTGGAACGCGACCCCGCTTACGTGGCCGAGCGGGCCGAGTGGATCCGCTCCGAGCCGGCCCCGGACGGCGTGCCGACCGGCGCCGGCGGGCCGCAGAGCGAACCGCAGGACCTGCTGCCGCAACGCGGCTTCGGCGGACGCAACCGCGCCCCCGGTCGCGACTTCGAGCCGGAGCCGCTGGTCGCGGTGCTCGGCTCGGCCGGCAACACCTCGGCCGACCAGATCCTGGCCGGACAGGCGCTGCAGCGGGTGCTGCTCACCGCCACCGACGCCGGGCTGAGCGTGTCGATGCTGTCCCAGCCGATCGAGGTGCCCGCCGCACGGGAGGCGCTGCGGATGTCGCTGGGCCGGTTCGGCACCCCGCAGATGGTGATGCGGATCGGATACGGCCAGCCGGGCCACGCCACCCCGCGCCGCTCGGTCGAGGAAGTGCTCGACCTGCCGGTCGTGCCGGCCTGACCCGTACCCCTCCGCGGGTCAGGTCGGCCACGGCCCTGCCTCTCTGGGTCAGGCCGGGAGCGCGGCCAGCAGGGCGGCTTCCCGCTCCGGCGCCAGGCCGACCGGGGCGCGCGCCGGCCGCCCGGCCCGGTCCGGCACGCGCCCCACCTCGCGCAGCCACCGCCAGGTGTCGGCGACCGTCTCGGTCACCGGCCGGCAGACCAGCCCCGCCGCGTACGCGCGTTCCACGTCCCGCTCCTGCATCCAGCGGTACTCGTGCCCGCGCGGAATCCACACCGGCAGGTCGTTCCACGGCACCACCCCGGCCGCCAGGATCGGCTCCGGCGCGGTCCACCGCAGCGTCGCGTCCGACCCGGTCACCGTCACCGCCGCGTCGAGCAGGTCACCCATCGTCGCGTGCCCGGTGCGACCCACCACGTTGTACGCCCCGCCGACGCCCTCGGCACCCCGGTCCAGCAGCCAGGCGGCCAGGTCCCGGACGTCCACGTACTGGATCGGCAGGTCACGCGGCCCCGGCGCCAGCACGTCCCCGCCCCGGGCGACCCGGTTCAGCCACCACGGCAGCCGCCCGATGTCCTCCCCCGGCCCGAGGATCAGCCCGGCGCGTGCCAGCAGCGCCCGGTCGCCGAACACCCGCGTCGCGGCGAGTTCCCCGCCGGCCTTGTTCGCCGGGTAGTCACCGTCGTCGGCGTCCGCGTCGGCCGCGACTGTCGGCGCCTCCTCGCCGCTGCCGGGCGCGACGGGTGGCGCGTACACGGATCCGCTGGACACGTAGACGTAGTGCGGCACCGCGTCGACGAGCGCCGCCGCCGCGTCCCGTACCGCCCGGGGCGCGCCGTCCCACGTGTCCACCACCAGGTCCCACTCGCCGCCGGTGAGCGCGGCCAGCCCGTCCGGCGCGGTCCGGTCACCCCGCAACCGGTGTACGCCGTCCGGCACCCGACCGTGCACACCCCGGTTGAACACTGTCACCTGCCAGTCGCGGCGTACCGCCTCGGTCACCACGGCACCGCCGACAAAGCCCGTACCACCAAGCATCAGGAGTCGCATGCGTCCCAGCGTGCCGCCCCGCGCCGCCCGGCAGGCCCCCCGTTCACGGTAAGCGGATCTGCCAACGGCAGAACCACGGGTCAGCCCGGCGCAGACGGGCGCGCCGCGCTGCGCGCGGCGAGCGGGAGATCTGCCGCGCCGTCCGCCCCCGCGCACCCGCACCCCTGCCCCGCCGATCTTGGAGTTGTGGTGCCACGAATTGCCCCGTTCAGCCCCCTTCGCGAGGTGCCACAACTCCAAGATCGCCAAGCTGAGCAAGATCACGGCACTTCCCGGCGCCCCTGAACGCCGCTCGCCAGGGTCACCCGCGATCTTGCACTTAGGTACCCCGTATAACGCCCAAAAGGGACGACGGTAGGGCCCAACCTGCAAGATCGGCGCGGCCCTCGCGGCGCCTCTGTCCACCCCTCGCTCCTCCCCTCCCCCGAGGCGTCGATCATGAACTTGACGGCGCCTGGTGTCCGTTTTGTCGCCGCTAACCTCATGATCAACGCTGCGGGAGGGATGCCCGGGAAGGGCTTCTCCGGGTGATCAAGGAGTTTGTGGGCTCAAGGGGGCCGGAAAGCGCCGCGAACTCCTTGATCACAGGGTGCAGGGCGAGGTGCTCGGCTGGGCTCGGTGAGGGTTTGGCGTGTGTGGGGTGGGTGTCCGGGTTGGGGGTGGTGGGCGGCACGCTGGTGGCGGAATCGTGGGCGGGCGGATGGCGTTGTAACCGGGTGAACGACCGAGCACCGGCCGCCGCCGAGCGAGGCGGTGCCGGCTGTGGGCACCAGGCCCAGGGCCGCGGTCGTTGAGTACGTCTCCGACGGCGTGAGCCGCAGGGATCATCCCGCCCGGCTGGTCGTTGACGATGGTTGCGACGACGCGTCAGGGCCCCGGGAATCATCCCGGCCGGCGGGTCGTTGAACACGGTTCCGACGACGTGAACTCTCCGCGCCGCACCCCCGGTGTTGGCGTGAAGGCCCCGGGAATGATGCCGGACCGCTGGTCGTTGGACATGCTTCCGGCGCCGCGTAGAGGCCCCCCGCCCCCGCGAGCAGCCGAGAACCCCCCAAGACTTTGAGCGCCTGACGGTGCCCACGCATCCCGCCCCCCGGCGGGTGCGTCGACCCCCGAATGGAGCACACGTGATGAACACGATTCTGCGTAAGAGCGTTCTGGGTATTGCTGGTCTGGCTTTCACCGGTGGCGTGTTCGCCGGTCCGGTCGCCGCCCACGCGGTCGACACCACCGCGCACACGAAGCCGGTTGCGGTGACGGTGCAGGGTGACAAGCTGATCCCGCACGGTGTGCAGGGTGAGCAGTCGCGTATCGAGTTGAACGACGAGCAGACCAAGAACGTCAAGGCGATCATCGCGGCGACGAAGAAGGCCGGCATGGACGAGCGTGCCGCGGTCGTCTCCATCGCCACCGCGCTGCAGGAGTCGAAGCTGGAGAACCTCGGCCACCTGGGTGACCGTAACGACCACGACTCGCAGGGCCTGTTCCAGCAGCGCCCCTCCAGTGGTTGGGGCACGGTGGAGCAGATCACCGACCCCGAGTACTCCACGACGGCGTTCCTGAAGGGTCTGAAGCAGGTCGACGGCTGGAAGGACATGCCGCTGACCAAGGCCGCCCAGACCGTCCAGGTGTCGGCCTACCCCGACCACTACGCCCAGTGGGAACAGCAGGCCGCCGACCTCGTCGCCCAGCACTGGAACAGCTAAGACGAACAAGCAAGACACAGCGAAAGGGCCGGCACCCCGAACAACGGGGTGCCGGCCTTTTCGCGTACCCGATGGGTCAGGCCGGGGGCAGCACGAACGTCCACGTGGTGGTGGTCGTGCTGGCCGCGGCGCCGGTGGCGGTGAGGCCGCCGTAGCTGCCGGTCGGCACGCTGCTCGCCGAGTCGGCGAGCAGGCCGGTCACCCGGCCGCCGCCGGTCTGCGAGGAGTTGCTGCGCACCGCCACGCCGGACGGCGGGGTGAGTTCGGTGGAGGTGCTGTCGCCGTGCAGCCAGTACGACACGGCCCAGCTCTGCGCCGTGCTCACCGGCGCGTACGGGGTGATCCGGGTAGCGGTGCTCGCCGGGTCGGTGGCCCTGGTGAAGACGGGCGCGCCCGGTGCGACCCCCCGGTACGCGGCCAGCACCAGGTTGCCCTTCGCCTGACTGTCCAGCGTCACCCGGACCGCACTGCCGGCGTCACCGGCGCTCGCGGTCTTCCACCAGGCGGTGGTGGTGGCGAAGCCGCCGTCGAGGCGGTCGAGCCGGGTCCAGCCGGTCACCCCGGTCGGCTCGCCGGTACCGGTGTGCGTGTTCTGGCTGAGCACGAGCAGCAGCGTGTCACCGGCCTGCACGCCCGCCGGGACGGTGACCGTGTGGCTGGTCCAGTTGGCGTTCGCGGTGGCCTGGCCGACGAACGAGATCCGCTCCGGTACGGGCGCGACGGTCACGTCGACTGTCGCGGTGCCGGTGGCGCCCCGGTCGTCGGTGACGGTGAGCGTGACCGGGTAGGTGCCGGCGGCCGCGTACGTGTGCGACGTGGCCGGTACGGATGCGGTGCCGGTGGTGTCTCCGTCGCCGAACGACCAGCTGTGGTCCTGGATCGCGCCGTCGACGTCGGTCGAGGCCGCGCCGGAGAACGTGCACACCAGTCCGGAGCAGGTGGGCGTCAGCGCCGCCAGCGGCGCCTGGTTGGCCGGGCCGCCCGATCCCTTCAGGATCTTCACGTAGTCGATGTCGCCGGCGAAGTAGTCGCAGGTGACCTTCGTACCGTCGCACTGGCTCTTGCCGCCGACGGACAGCGGCCAGGTGTTGGCGATGGCGCCGGTCGGCCCGTTGAGGCGGCTCGTCCGCACGCCGTCGACGTACATCTCCACGTACGCGGAGGTGCGGTTGCAGGTGACCGTGTGCCACTGGCCGTCGGAGATCGGCACGTCCGTGTAGCCGGTACGGGAGGCGCCGTCCGCGCCCCGGAACAGGCACTTCGGCTTGCCGTTCGGCGCCTCGAACTTCCAGTAGCCGCCCGCCGTGTTGCCCTGTCCCTTCTGGAGGATGTTCCCGAAGGAGTACGTGGTCCGGTAGCGGATGGTCAGCGAGAAGTCCCCGGCGTCCGGGTTGAAGTCGGTGGTGTGCGGCACCAGGTCGACGTGGCCCGGGACGTACTCCTTGTCGGTGGGCAGGTGGGTGGCGAAGCGGTGGCCGGTCGCCCCGGCGTAGAGCGCGCCGGTGACCACCTCACCGCCGATCGTGCCGTGGCGGCCGTTGCCGCTGTAGTCGGTCAGCACCGTCGACGACGACGCCGGTTCGTCCATGCTGTAGAACGCCACCGTCCGCGTCGCGGTGGCCTGCGCGGGCGCGGCCGAGACCGTCACCCCGGCCGCCGCGACGACAGTCGCCACCCCTAATCGGGCGGCCGTCCGCCGCCACCGTCCCCGCTCGATCGTTGCCATGTGACCGCCTCCCTGCGTATCGGGCATCACAGTGACACGCGTGGTGGCAGCGGCTGAATAACCCGCACGGTGGAGCCGGGTGACCGATGTGGCCGGTACGAACCGTCCGGTGGGATACGTCCGCCGATCGACCGGCGGCGCCGGCGGGCGGGGAGGGTGACTCTCGGTGGGCGATACTGGGTTTGAACCAGTGACCTCTTCCGTGTCAAGGAAGCGCGCTCCCACTGCGCCAATCGCCCGGGGTGATCGCGAGCGGACGACGGGATTCGAACCCGCGACCCTCACCTTGGCAAGGTGATGCGCTACCAGCTGCGCTACGTCCGCGTGCCGCCGGTTCGCGCCGGCGACGGGGTGAACTCTACCCGATGCCAAGATCGCCCTGCGGCAGACCCCCGCCGCACCGGGTGGCCGTGTGGTTGCGCTGCTCGCCGCCGGGGTACTGAGGCCGGTGACAGCACAACCATCCCCCCGAAGGAGGCTGTCGTGGGTATCGGTACGAGCATTTTCCTGATCGCGGTCGGCGCGATCCTCACGTTCGCGCTCAACGCCAGCGTCGGCGGGGTCGACCTCGACGTCGTCGGCTGGATCCTGATGGCGGCCGGCGTCCTCGGCCTCATCATGACCACGCTGGTGTGGGGCCGCCGTCGCCAGGTGGTCACGACCACCGCCGAGCAGCCGGTGGAGTACCGCCGCGTCGAGGAGCGCCGGGACGTCGCCCCGCCGATGTGACAGTGACCGGGGCCGACGGAGCTGATCGGTCCCGGATCGGGCCGGCCGGATCACCCGATGCGGCCGCCCCGCTCTGCTACGGCCGCTCGCCGTCGGTCACGGCGAGGTCGACAGCGGCGAGGTCGGTGGCGGCGCGGCCGGTGGCGGCGCCGTCGGTGGCGGCCCGCAGCCCGTACCAGCCGATCGCTGCCACCAGCGCCACCTGCACCAGGTAGCTCGCGACGACCACCGCCCGACCGGCGTCCTGCGGCACCAGGACGAACGCCACGACGTAGACGAGCCCGGCGACGACCAGCGGGCGCGGCATGGTCCGGCCGATCAGGACGCCGACGAGCGCCAGGACCATGCCGAGGACGATCGCCACCTGACTGCCGAGGATGGCCGGGAGCAGCCCGTCCAACTGATCGTTGAAAGCGTCGAACAACGCGCGTCCCTGCTGCTCCGGCAGGACGGCCGGGTCGGCGGCGTAGGCGAACGGCAGCACCTCGGCGGTGATCGCCAGCGCGAACACCACCCCGCCGAGGCCGGCCAGGAAGGCCCCCACCAGGTTCAGCACGCCCGCGCGGCCCCGGGCCAGCCCGACGATGAACACCGCCGCGGCGATCCACGACACGGCGTACGCGGGCCCGCCCAGGTAGAGGTTCATCGGCCAGTACGCGGACCCCAGCTCACGGACGTCGTCGTAGTGGATCGCGCCGTCGAACGGCGGCTCCCACAACATGAACAGGGTACGGCCGGCCAGGGCCACCAGGAGCAGGACGAAAAGGGCGACGAGCGCGGCGCGGCGCAACTTCGGTACGGGCACTGTGGGAGCCTCCGTCGATTCAGGTGTCGCCCCACCGTGCCGAGGTACCGTCCGCACGGGCATCGGCCTCAGCACCTATCTTCGGAAAGTCCCTGCTCAGCGCGGCTGTCGCGCGTGCTCCAGCCAGATCCGCGCCGCCCGTACCCGCCGGTTCGTGTCGCCGCCCGGGGTCAGGCCGAGCTTGACGAAGATGGCGCGCAGGTGGGCGTCGACGGTCCGCTCGGAGACCACGAGCTGCGCCGCGATCCCCGCGTTGCTGGCGCCTTCGGCGAGCGCGGCGAGCACCTCGCGCTCGCGTGCCGTCAGCCCGCCGACCGATGCCGCGCCCGCCCCGGCGGACACCTTCGTGCCGGACACCTCCGGCGAGGCTGCCCCACCGGCCGGGTCCGCCGGCTCGGCGACGTCCGCCGTGCCCGCCGCGCTGCCTGTCTCCGTACCCTCTGCTCCGCCGTGCGGCGTCACCGGCGGCGCTGTGGGTGCGGCGGTGAGCAGCGCCGCCAGCCGGCCGGTACCGGCCCACGCCCCGCCGCCGACGACCACTGTCAGCGCCGACACGACCAGGGCGACCGATGTCGGGCCGAGGGACGAGCCGGGAGCGGCCACGAGCGTGCCGGCGCCGACCACCAGCAGGGCCGCGGCGGCCAGGCCGGCGGCGCGCACCACAGTGCCGACCCGGCGGGCCTCGGTGGCGCCCCGGGCTGCGGTGACCGCGCAGGCGGCGGCGAACACGGCGGCGCCGGACAGGGCCACCAGGAACGCGACCGAGCCCAGCGCCGGCTCGACGTCACCGGGCGCGCGGGCGACCGCGAGGAGCAGGCAGAAGACGACAGTCAGCGGCGCCGCGGTGGTGGCCGCGGCGGCCACGCCGAGCCGTGCCCGCACGGTGTGGTGCGAGCCGAGGGCGGCCCGCCACAGCGTCACCGGCAGCAGGAGCAGCGCCGCCACGCCGAGCAGGGTGACGGCGGCGCCGACCGGCGCGAGCGCGGTACGCCATGACTCCCCCGCGATCGTCGGCAACCCGTCGAACGGCTCGCTCGCCGTCGTCAACAGCGCGTTGACGAGCGTGGCCGCGCCGAGGGCGAGAACCACGTACCGATGGGTTCTCGGGGTGGCCGCGCCGGTGCGGACGGCGGCCGAGGCGGTCAGTTGCAGGAGCGCGAGCGGTGGGATCCACGCCGAGTTCCACGCCGCGACGGCCGGCCCGGCCCACCGGTGGTCGGCCGCGACGGTGGCGACGGCCAGGACGGCGAGCCCCAGGTACACCAGCAGCGACGCGGCGAGCCCGGTCGCCAGCCGGCCGGCGGCGCGGTGGCCCGAGCGGGCGAGACGGGACGCGGCGACCGCCGCGGCCACGGCGGCCCCGGCCAGGGCGAGGGCGCCGGCCGGATCGGTAGCGAACCCGCCGTGACCCGCCGCCCCGAGGGCGGCCAGCGCTGCCACACACGCCCCCGCGGCGGCCCCCGTGACCACGGGCGGGCCCAGCAACGCGGGCACCGGGCGGACGGAGGCGGTCACCGGCGGCGCCCCCGCCGGGCGGCGGCTCTGCGGATCGGATGCGCGGCCACCGCCACATTCAACCCGGTACCCCGCCGCGCGGTCGATGCCGCGCCGTCCGGGTCAGCCCCGCATCAGCTCGTTCCGCGCGTCGAAGTCGAGCCCACCGGCGAGCGCGCCGTACGTCCCGGCGCCGAGCACCTCCGCGGCCGCCCGCTGCGCCACCGCGTACGCGGCCTCGGCCACGGCCGGTCCGATGCTCACCCGGGCCACGCCGAGCCGCGCCAGCTCGGCGATCGGCGGCGCGCCCGGTCCGGCCAGCACGTTCAGCGGCGCCGGGATCGCCGCCGCCAGCGCGGCCACCGTCTCCGGCTCCACGGTTCCGGGTACGAAGATCCCGTCCGCGCCGGCCGCCAGGTACGCCTCGGCGCGCGCGACGGTCTCGGGTACGCCGCCGACCCGGCGCAGACAGGTGTCCACCCGCGCGTTGACGTACAGCGGGATGCCGGCGCGGTCGGCGGCGGCCCGGACGGCGGCGAGCCGGGCGACCTGCTCGTCGACAGGGCGCAGCGGGCCGCCGCCGTCGTGCCGGGAGTCCTCCACGTTGACGCCGACGGCCCCGGCGGCGAGCACCGCGATGATCGTCTCGGCGACCTCGGCGGGACTGTCGCCGTACCCGGATTCGATGTCGGCGGTGACCGGTACGCGGACCGCGTCCGCCACCCGGCGGATCACGTCGACGGCGGTGTCCCGGGCGAGCACGTCGCCGTCCGGGGCACCGCGGCTCCACGCGACAGCGGCGCTCGTGGTGGCCACGGCGCGGGCGCCGGCCGCGGCGACGATCCGGGCGCTCAGCGCGTCCCAGGCGTTGACGAGGATCAGTGGGTCACCGGGCTGGTGCAGGGCGCGGAACCGCTGGGCTCGGGTCTGTTGATCGTCCACCGGGCCAGTCTGGGTGGGGCGGTCCGGTCGCGGCAATGGCCGGCGGCGCGGTACTGGACTGATCGACGGCGACGAGAAAGGCCGTGTCGATTGATCGACACGGCCTTTCCGCTGGTGGGCGATACTGGGTTTGAACCAGTGACCTCTTCCGTGTCAAGGAAGCGCGCTCCCACTGCGCCAATCGCCCTCGTCTACTGCGAGGTGGAGACGGGATTTGAACCCGTGTACACGGCTTTGCAGGCCGTTGCCTCGCCTCTCGGCCACTCCACCGAGGTTGCCCCCGAACTGCGTGGCGGCATCTCCGAGCGGACGACGGGATTCGAACCCGCGACCCTCACCTTGGCAAGGTGATGCGCTACCAGCTGCGCTACGTCCGCACGCCCCCGGTGTTATCCGGTGACGGATGAGAACTTTAGCCGAGCCCGGGAACGGTTGCCAAATCGGGGTCCCTTCCGGCGCGTCCGGGTGTTGCCGGCGACGCGTGGCGCAGGCTTCCTAGGAGCCTGGGTGGTTGCCGTCGGAAGCCGACAGGCAGGGCCGCGACCTGCGGAATCCGCTCGGCGAGGCGAGTGTCCGGCATCCGACTGTTCCGCCGCCGACCGGCCGCTTCGGTAACTCCCTGTGGTCATACGGATGGGTTACCGTAACGCCGTGACGAGACGAGCCGCCGAGATCCGCCTGGACGCGCTGCTGCGTACGGCCTGCGAGGTGATCGCGGAACGAGGGCTCGCCAACACCCGCACCGCGGACGTGGCCGAGGCCGCCGGGGTCAGCCAGGCGCTCGTCTTCTACCACTTCGCGACGAAGGACCGGCTGCTCGCGCAGGCCTTCGCGTACGCGGTCGAGCAGGACCTGGCCCGCCTCGACGCGGTACTGCGCTCCTCCGCCCCGCCGCTGGCGAAGCTGCGCCGGATGCTGCGCCTCTACGCGCCGACCGGCCGCGCCACGTCCTGGTCGATGTGGATCGACGGCTGGGCGGAGTCGCTGCGTACGCCGGAGCTGGAGAAGCTCTCCCGCCGCCTCGACCTGCGGTGGCGGCAGGATCTGGCCGCGGTGATCAGCGCCGGGGTCACCGAGGGCACGTTCGACTGCCCCGACCCGGCCGGCGCGGCCTGGCGGATCAGCGCGGTGATGGACGGGCTGGCGGTCCAGCTCGCGGTGCACGAGCGGGTGATCACCCGCCGGCAGATCGCCGAGTGGATCCGCCTGGTGGCAGCCCGGGAACTGGGCCTGGAACCCAGCCAGCTCGACTGACCCCTGCCCGCGGCGGGTCAGTGCCAGCGGGGGCGGGGGCGTTCGAAGGGGGGCGGGAGCGTCTCCGGTTCGGCCTGCGCGGACGGGCGCAGCAGGCGACGCATCCGCAGCAGCAGACCAGCGCCGAGGAACAGCAGCAGACCGCCGAGCAGGAACGCGGCCTGCACCAGGCCGAATCCGCCGCTGTCCGCCACCGGCCGCCCGGCCACGCCACCGGGCGCCGGCGGTTCCACCACCGCGGCGTCGGTCGGTTCGTCAGTGGGCTCCTCGACGGGTGCCTCGGAAGACGGCTCGTCGGTCGGAGTTTCGGTGGGCTCCGCGCTGGTGGTCGCCGGCGTCGGCGACGCCGCCTCCTCCCCCACCACCTCACGGGAGGCGGTCCGCCGGGCCAGCAGCCGCAACTGCGGGTCGTACGCCTCGGCGGCGAAACTCACCCGGCCACGCCCGACGTCCTCGGCGAACGCCACCCGGTAGCGGGCGGTCACGGTACGGCCGGGACAGAGCACACCCGGGTCCAGCTGCCGGTCGGTGAGCCGGGCGGTGTCTCCCTCGGTGCGGATCTCCAGCGGGAACGATCCGCTGTCCTCCACCCGGTCCACCTTGAGCTGGTCCAGCCGCAGGCCCTGCACCCGCACCAGCATCGACCAGCGCACCTTGACACAGCCGCCCCCGTCGGAGCGGGACACCACGGCGGACAACGTCTCCACCCGGTTCCCGGCGGTGAACTCGTCCGGCAGGCCGCTCAACTCCGTGGAGAAGGCCGCCGCCGCCGCCCGCGCCGGCAGGGCACCGCCGTACCCGGTCCCGGCCACGAAGGTCAGTACCAGTCCGATCCGCAGCGCGTGCCGCCAGCCGCTCACCACGCCTCCTCACCCTCGGTCGTGTCCACAGGCAACGCTAGGAGCGCGCCGGGCACGCCGGTAGACGGGCGTGTTCGCATCCAACGCCAAGAGACGAGGGCTGTTTCACCGAGCGTGGTGAACCGGTCACGACCTCGCCGCGACACGCCCGGGATCGGGCCCGGCCGGGCGGTGGGACACAATTCTCCGGTGTCCGAGCTGTCCGCCGCGTTCGTCCGGCTGCACGCCCGCCTCGCCCCCGTGGCGTTCGTACCCGAGGTGCGGCTGCACCAGGCCGACGAGCCGATCGGTCTGTGGGAGCTGACCGAGGGCGAGTTCCGCAGCTCCCAGCCGCCGCCGTTCTGGGCGTTCGCCTGGGCCGGCGGGCAGGGCCTGGCCCGCTACGTGACCGACCACCCCGACGTGGTCGCCGGCCGCCGGGTGCTCGACCTGGCCTCCGGCTCCGGTCTGGTCGCCATCGCCGCCGCCCGCGCCGGCGCCGCCGCCGTCCGGGCGGTCGAGGTGGACGAGCGGGCCGTGGCCGCCGTCGCGCTCAACGCCGAGGCCAACGGGGTACGCGTCGACGCCGAACTCGGCGACATCCTCGACTCCGACGCGGGCGACGCGGAGGTGGTGCTGGCCGGGGACGTCTTCTACAGCGAGGCGATGGCCCGCCGGATGCTGCGCTTCCTGCTCAAGGCCGCCCGTTCCGGCGCCCGGGTGCTGGTGGGCGACCCGGGGCGGGCGTTCCTTCCGCGCGAGCGCTTCCACGAGCTGGCCGCGTACGACGTGCCGGTGTCCGAGGCGCTGGAGAGCGTACGGGTGAAGCACACCACCGTCTGGGAGCTGGACCCGAACCCGCCTGGTGCACGCCGCTAGCGTTACCGCGTGCTGTTCCGGGGCTGGGGGGAGTCCGTCGACGAACAGTGGCCCGACGCGGCCACGGTGGTCGACCACGTCGGCGTGCCGCACCTGGTGGTGACCCGGCACGCGCTCGTCCGCAAGCTGCTCACCGACCCGGTGACGTTCCGGCCGGACAACGCGCTCGACGCGGTCACGCCGATCCCGGTGGCCGCGCTGCGGATCCTCGCAGGGCACCGGTTCCGGCTGCCGCCGACGCTGGCGAACAACGGCAGCGCCAGTCACCCGGAGATCCGCGGCATCGTCGCCGACGCGCTGCACCCGCACCGGGTGGACGCCCAGCGCCGGTGGCTGACCGGGCTGGTCCGGGAGCGGGTGACCGGGCTGGCGGCGGCGCTGGACGCGGGCCGCGCGGTCGACCTGTACGCGGGCCTCGCCGCCGACCTGCCGCTGCTGGTACTGGCCCGGCTGGTCGAGCTGCCGGACGCCCCGGTCGGCGCGGTCAAGGACTTCGCCCGGGCCGCGCTGGAGCTGTTCTGGGCGCCGCTCGACTCCTCCCGGCAGCTCACGCTCGCAGCCGAGGTGGGCCGGTTCCACACCGTGCTGCGCGAGTTCGCCGCCACCGGGGGCGGGCTCGCCGCGCGGCTGCGCGACGCCGGGCACTCCCCCGACGTGGT